>NZ_JAVKGR010000014.1:0-65313 GCF_031470965.1 Nesterenkonia aerolata
CAGGTTGGTGCCGGGTTCCTCAGGCGGTGGCCGGTGTCCACTTTATCAGTATTGCCCTGGAGCGCCCGATAATTGTGATAGCTGCTGAACGGATCGCATGGGGCATTGGGTGAGGGTGAGTTGTTGTGAGTGCGGTTCAAGGCCGGGCGAAGTCCCTGGGCCTGTGGGGCGTCAGGGACATGGGAAGCAGGACAGACCTCGGGGTAGAGGGCTCGGCCACCGGGGAGGTACTTGGAGACTTCACGCGGCAGTGAAGTGGTTCTGTTCTCTTCCGAATGTCGTGATGCAGTTATGGTGACTTACGCGATGAAGGGTGTTCGAGGCTTCGCTGGTTTTCTGTTGGTCATCATGCTCACCGGGTGTATGGGGACGCCGGAGGGGGAGATCGATGTGGGGGCTTCGGATGATTATGACAGTCAGCTCGCTGAGCTGGATCTTGTCGCCACCACGTTCTCTGAAGCCTTCGGTAAAGAGTTCTTCATGGATAACGGTGAAACGTGGAGCACTGAAGAATATAGGAACGAGTTTGGTCCTCGTCCATGTTATTCGCAGACGATGTTCAATACCGCAGTGCATGTCACCGCATCCCATGAAGGTCTCACTGTGGAGGATTTTGAGCGTACGACCCGAGAATCCGCTGAACAGTTAGGCTTCGATAACGTCGGGGAATTGGGTGAGGTGAGATTCTCTGAGAATTTGGTTTCTCTCAGTGGTTCGCTGGAAGGCGGACGAGGTTTGACGGTGTACCGCAGTGATGACTCCGTCCGGCTGGTATACACCACGCCCTGTTCCGCAGAGGAAACACTTCGTGAGGCATACGAGGCAATGGATTAGACGCCTGATACGTGACGAACCCAACGAGTGGATTGAGAACCGTCCCCGGTTCTTTGCCGCTCCTGCCGCATCATGAGCATCTTCGTCATCGTGGTCGAGCGACGGCCGCTCGGATCAGCGGATCAGTAGGTCATGATGAGCTCGTGAGTCCTGATGGGCGCGTCAATGGGTGCAGGGGCACCGCTCGGGGAGATAGAGTCACACGCGCGTCACCCCTACATACACGTCAGGAGACGAACCATGTCAGAGAGTCCCCACCCCGAACGGCAGCACGGCGGAAACCAGCCGCAGTACGGCCAGCCACAACACGGCTACGACGCCGCACCGCCCGTCTACCCGGGTGATGCGCAGCCACCCCGCAAGTCCCAGGGCCTGGGCGTCGCGGCGATGGTATGCGGGATCGCCGGGATCGTACTGTTCTTCATCCCCTTCATCAGCCTGCTGAGCTTCATCTTGGCGCCTCTGGCGCTCATCCTCGGGATCATCGCGGTCAAGAAGCGTCAGGGCCGCGGTATGGGTATCGCCGGGATCATTACCGGTGCGGTCGGGCTTGTCCTGGTGGCGATCACGGTCATCGGTGTCGCGCTCTTCGGCGACGAGATCATGAATGAGCTCGAGCAGATCGAGCAGGAGTCCGGTGTCGTCGTGATCGACTGACTGGTTTATAGCCAGTGCGGGGCCGGGTGCTCGGCACCCTCGCTCAGCCCCTGACCACCACGACCGGCAGCCCAGGTCACCACGGCCCACAGCGGCCCGCGGATCTCCACGGTCTCCGCGCCCGAGCTGCCGGTCGTGGTGTCCCAATCCGGCTGGCCGTCGACGCTGATCCGATAGCTGAGATCTGCGTCCCGGTCACCCAGCGAACCCAGGACATCGACGGCGAGCCGCTCGAGAACAGGCTCCGGCAGGTCCGCGATGCCGAACCCGGCATCGAGGTCCACGGCATGAACCCAGAGCTCACGACTGCGCATCCACAGCGTGCTGAAGAGCGTGATCACCACCCCCTGCCGGGTCTTGACCTCCGCGGCCCACTTCTCCGCTGGCATCTCATCCCAGTCGGCCTCCAGCGCCTCCGCCGTCTGCCGGTCGAGGCGGCGCAACTGGTCACCATCTAGGCGGGCACCGGCCTCAATCTCCTCATCGCGGGCCCGGTGAGAGGCGTACATAGGATTCTCGACGCCGGTCCGCGCCCAGTCCGCCAGCCTGCTCAGCGCCTGCGCGTTGAACGCCATATGCGCGATCACATGCCGGCGGGTCCACATGGCCGCACGGCTCGGCGCATCGAGAGCTGCCTCGTCTAAGGAATCCACCAGCTCGCGCCAGCGGGCAGTGGCGTCCCGGACCAGGGCGCGGTCCGCCCTGATGCCCTCCGTAGTTACCTCAGTCTTCTGCCCGGTGCCCCGAGGGGTGCCCTGAGTGGTGGTCTGTGATGTGTGTTCTGCGGAGTCTCCCATACGGCCATCATCGGACGGCCACGCTCGGCAGCGCCACCGTTCGCGCCCCCGCCGACGGCGCAACCTCCAGGAACCGGGGCCGTCGATGCCCGGCCTCGGCACAGGCGCGCGCCACCGCCGCCTCCAGCGCGGCCACGTCATCGCGGCGGGAGAGCAGCAGCACGGAGCCGCCGAAGCCCCCGCCGATCAGCCGACCACCAGGTGCCCCGTGACGCACGGCGGCCTCGACGATCGTGTTGGCGGCGGGGAAGGAGACCTCCGCCAGATCCCGCATCGAGGCGTGACCGTCGTACATGATCTGCCCGATCATCCCGGCCACATCCTCGGCGGCGACGTGGGCGTCCGAGGCCTTGTCCGCGAGGATCTCCGCGAGCTCCTCGGAGCGCACCATCTCAGTCAGTGCATGGCGCAGTCGACGCCGCACCGCGGCCCGCGGCCGTCCGGCCACCTGCGGCAAACCGGCGGTCCGTCCATCGAAAAGTGCCAACACTCTCGGCACATCTGCTGCACACGCCTGGGCGGAGAGCGCATACCGCAGCTGTTCCACACCGAGCACGTCGGCGGCGGCCTCCGAATCGGCGCGGCGGTCGTCGAACTGGCCGTCGCCGAGCCAATGCGCCTGCCGCGTATCCACCGCGAGGAACACGAAATCCTCCAACAGCCGCTGAGCAGGCAGCCAGTCCACGGAGAAGTCCCGGCAGTCCAAGGACAGCACATCCCCGGCAAGCCCGCGCAGGCTCACCGTCTGATCCAACCCACCGGTCCCGGCGCCGACGATCTCCACTTCAGCGCGCATACAAGCCGATGCCACCTTCGCCCGCAGCTCATCGGTCAGCGCGGCGTCCAAGGTGGCACCGCCGTGCTGCGCACCCAGCGGTGTACCCAGCGCGATGACGGCCAGAGCGGTGGCGCACTCCAGAGCCGCCGAGGAGGACAGCCCACCGCCGATCGGCAGAGTGGAGACGATCAGCAGATCCGCGCCGAACCCCTCCGCCGGGGCCAGTTCCGGATGCTCCCGCCCGAGTGCTGCCAGCGCCCAGGCGGTGCCGGCGACGTACCGGGTCCAGCTCGGGGCGGCCTCGAGCGTGCAGGATCCGCCGTCTGTGACTCTGTTCGGGGCGCCCTCAGGGGCCACATCGCAGAGCCGGATGGTGTGGACGCCGTCGTCGAGCGCGGGGTCCAGGGTCCGCAGGCGCAGGATGCCGTCGTCGCGGGCTGCCGCGGCGGCATAGGTGCCGTGGCTCAGCGCCATCGGCAGACAGCGCCCGGAGTGGAAATCGATGTGTTCTCCGTTGATGTTCGCCCGCCCGGGCGCGAACCAGACCCCGTCGGCCTCCCGGCCGAAGACCTCAAGGAACCGGGCATACAGATCCGCGGCGATCTGCTGGGGATCGCCGGGGGAGAGCCGGTCGACGTCGGAGAACTGCATAATGTCCCAATTCTGCCCCTTTCGGGGACTACAGCGGAATCCGGAAGTGCCCGTGCTGTGTCGTGGTCAGGTCTACGGACCATCGTCGGCCATGATGGAGCCACGCACCGGCGGCCCGGCACGCGGCCGCAGGCAACTGTAGGGGGCTGCTGTGGCGAAGAAGCGCGCAGACAAAGCAACACCTGGGGCGACGTCCCACGAGACAAGCCAGAAGACAACCCAGAAGACCTCCGAGAAGGCATCCCAGAAGACGCAGACCTCGCGGGTCTTCGACATGATCGAGCGGCTGGGGAACAAGCTCCCAGATCCGTTCGTCCTGTTCGTCGTCCTTGCCCTGATCGTCATCGGGCTCTCCGCGGTGGCAAACGCCCTGGGCGCCAGTGCGGAGCACCCGCAGACCGGCGATGATGAGGCGGTCCGCAGCCTGCTCTCCGGCGAGGGCATCCAGTTCATGCTCACCTCGATGCTGGAGAACTTCACCGGCTTCGCCCCCCTGGGCCTGGTGCTGGGGATCATGCTGGGCATCGGGCTGGTGGAGCAGGTCGGCTACCTGGATTACGCCATCCGCAAGAGCGTCAGCCGGGTGCCCGGATACCTGCTGCCGTATATGGCGGTCTTCGTCGGAATCATGGGCAACATCGCCTCCGATGCCGCCATGGTGCTCATCCCGCCGCTGATGGCGATGGCGTTCTATAAGATCGGCCGCCACCCGATCGCCGGGCTCGTCGCCGGTTTCGCCGGGGCCGGGGCGGGATTCACGGCGAACCTCATGGTGGCCGGCACTGATGCTCTGTTAGCCGGTATCACCACCGAGGCGGCGCGCATCGTCGATGACTCGGTCACGGTCAGCCCAGTGGCGAACTGGTACTTCAACATCGTCTGCGTGTTCGTCCTGACGCTCGTCGGCGGGCTGATCACTACGCGGATCACCGAGCGCCGCCTGGGCACCTACGACGGCGACGCCGTCGAGCTGGAGGATGACCGCGCCCCCACTCGGCGTGAGCACAAAGGGTTCCTGCTGGCCACCGGTGCCGGGCTGCTCTACGTGGCGCTGATCGCCGTGGCGGTGCTGATCCCCGGCAGTCCGCTGCAGGGCGAGGACGGCGCCGTCATCGAGTCACCGTTCATGGACGGCATCGTCCCGCTGATCCTCATCTTCTTCATCGTGATCGGTGTGACATACGGGATCATCGTGGGCAAGATCAAGAACACCGGTGACGTCTCGAAGCATATGGCCGCAGCGATGGCGACGATGGGCACCTATATCGTGATGGTGTTTGCCATCGCCCAGTTCATCGAGTACTTCAACTGGTCCAATCTCGGGCTGTGGGTGGCCGTCTCCGGTGCGGAGTTCTTGGAGCGGGTCGGGTTCACCGGGGTGCTGCTGATCCTCACCTACAGCCTGTTCACGGTGCTGCTGAACCTACTGATCACCTCCGGGTCCGCGCAGTGGGCCCTGCAGGCACCGATCTTCGTCCCGATGCTGATGCAGTTGGGCTACCACCCCGGTTTCATCCAGGCGGCCTACCGGATCGGGGATTCCTCGACGAACATCGTCACTCCGCTGTTCCCGTTCATGCCGGTGATCCTGGCCTATATGCAGAAGTACGACAAGAAGGCCGGCATCGGCACATATATTTCGCTGATGCTGCCCTATGCGGTGGGATTCTTCATCGCGTTCAACATCGTGCTCTATGTGTTCTTCTTCCTCGGCATCCCCTTCGGCCCCGGAGTGCCGGTGTATCTGGAGTAGCGCGACGCGGGCCCGGACTGATGAGCCGGACTGATGAGCCGGAATGATGAGACACGATCACCAGTCAGCGATGAGAACGAAGGATGGATATGAGCACAGTGCGCCGAGACTACGAGAACTTCACCGAACCGTCTGACTTCTACCTCACGCAGCTGGACCGGGACACCCACGCCCGGGCACAGGCGGCCCGGGCGGAGCGGGGAGCGATGGGCCGTGAGGCGGGGCAGCGCTCGGCACAGCACTCACCGCGGCACTCGGCGCAACCCGGGAACCACGCCGACGAGCAGATCCACGGGCGGTTAGAGGACATCGTCGATTCACTGCGCGAGGAGCTCACAGCGCTGCTGCACAGCCTGCATCAGCACCCGGAGATCGCCTTCGAGGAGCACCGTTCCGCGGCCGCCGTCGCCGAGCTGCTGCGCCGGCACGGGATCGACGCCGACGTCGGCGCCTTCGGCCTGGAGACCGCGGTGCACGCGGAGATCACCAGCGCCGATTACGACCCGCAGAGGCATCGGACGATCGCCGTGCTCGCCGAATATGACGCCCTGGTCGACCTGGGCCACGGGTGCGGGCATAACGTCATCGCCGCCACCGGGGCCGGCGCCGCCGTCGCACTGGCGGTGTTGCTGAGCGAAGCCCCGTCCGCCTTCCAGGGCCGTGTGGTGTTCTTGGGCACTCCGGCGGAGGAGGGCCGCACGGGTAAGGAGTACATGGCCCGTGCCGGGGCCTTCGACGGCGCCGATGCCGCCATCATGCTCCACCCTTACGGATATGACCTGGCGGATCAGGTGTGGTTGGGGCGCCGTGTGCTCACCGCGGAGTTCTCCGGACGTTCCGCCCATGCCTCCGCCCAGCCGTTCCAGGGCCGCAATGCACTGGATGCCGCCTCCCTGGCGTATCAGGGCATCGGACTGCTGCGGCAGCAGATGCTCCCGGTGGATCGTATCCACGCGGTGATCACCGAGGGTGGCCAGCGGGCCTCGATCATCCCGGACCACGCCGCGATGGACCTCTACGTGCGCTCGAAGTATCCGGAGAGCCTGCGCGAACTGTCCCAGCGGGTGGAGGACATCCTGCAGGGGGCGTCATTGATGACGGGCACGGATCTGAGCCTGACCTGGGACGAGGACCCGCCCAGCCTGCCGGTGCGCACGAATACCGCGTTGACTGACCGGTGGGTTGCCGCACAGTCCCGCCGCGGGCGGGCGCCGCTGCCGGCCGGTGTGGTGCCGGAGACAGTGGCGGCGTCCACCGATTTCGGCAATGTCAGCTACCGGGTGCCGGGGATCCATCCGCTGCTGAAGATCGCTGATTCCGATGTCGCCCTGCACACTGAGGCCTTCCGAGCGGCGGCGGGCTCCCAGGCAGCCGAGCAGGCCGCCGTCGATGGTGCCTATGGGCTGGCAGCCGCCGCGGTGGACTTCCTCATCGATGACGCGCTGGCCGCGCGGGTGCGGGAGGAGTTCGAGCAGGCTGGGGGAGTAGTGGACGTGCCCGGGTTCTTCGGCTGAGGGGATATTCGCGGGATGAGGTTTCCCGCGGGATGGTGCCGTCATCGAAGGATTCAGCTCAGGGCGTGGCGATCTGCTGCTGACGCCTCTGGCCAAGCCCTCGGTGATGTGTTGAGCTGGTGAGGCTGGGGTATTCCGATCCGTGGATCCCTGGAATCGTCACGGCCCGGAAGCGGGCCCGAAGGAGGACAGTATGGAGACCCTGTACACCGCAGAAGCCATCGCCAGCGGCTCCGGCCGCGACGGCCACGTGCGCACTGACGACGCCCGCATCGACCTCGACCTCGCCGCCCCGCAGTCCATGGGCGGCAGCGGCCAGGGCTCCAACCCGGAGCAGCTCTTCGCCTCCGGCTACGCCGCCTGCTTCCACGGTGCCCTGCAGCTGGTGGCCCGTGAGGACGGCAAGGACGTCGGGGACTCCTCCGTGGGTGCGAAGGTCAGCATCGGCAAGGGTGAGGACGGCCTCGGGCTGGCGGTCACCCTCGAGGTGGTCGTGCCGAACCTACCGCAGGACCAGGCACAGGAGCTGGCGGACAAGGCCCACCAGGTGTGCCCCTACTCGAAGGCCACCCGGGGCAACATCGACGTCGAGGTCGTCGTCACTGACGACTGAGGCCCGGTGAAGCCTCGCATCCTCTAGTGAGGGGTCTCGCCTTCAGGGGTGCTGCGGGGCCGGGTTCGGTGCGGCCGGTCTGCGGGGAGAATCGTTCCCGCCGGGCCGGCCGCCGTCGTCGGATGTCGAGTTCTCTGGCTCCTGGATGGTGTCCTCGGAGCCATCATGCAGGGGCGCGGGTTCTGTGGCGGCCCGGTAGGCCCAGATGCCCAGCACGAGGGCGCCGACCACGAGGGCCAGCACCATCACCACAGCTACTCCACGACGCAGCATAGGGTCCAGCATGTCCTGTGCGGATGAGAATCTGATGAGAGCTTGCTGGTGCTCCACCTCATCTGGTGCGGCCGAGCGGCTAGTCTGGGCGCGGGCACTGGTCAGGTGCTGGGCGGACACAGAGGGGTCCTGAGGCACCTGAAGGCATTGAGGGAAGAGACATTGAGGGAAGGACAGGTATGACGACGATCGGCTACATCGTGGGCAGCTGGGCTGAGGGCTCGGTGAACCAGAAGCTGGCCCGTACCCTGGTGGCGCAGGCACCGGAGGACACACAGATGGTGGATCTGGACATCCGTGAGCTGCCGCTCTACGGCCGTCATCTGGATGAGGACTTCCCGCAGGTTATGCAGGATTTCAAGGATCGTGCCTCGGCGGTGGACGGCCTGCTCATCGTCACCCCGGAGCACAACCAGTCCTTCCCCGCCGCGGTGAAGAACGCCGTCGACATCCTCACCCGCCCCGGCGGCACCTCCGTTCTGGGCGGGATGCCGGTGACGATCGCGGGTACTTCACCGGGCCGGTTCGGCACCATCAGCAGTCAGTCTCAGCTGCGTCAGTTCCTGCCGATGCTCGGTGTGCGGTTCATGGGTTCGCCGAACCTCGCCGTCGGCGGGGCGGGGGATGTCTTCGCCGAGGACGGCACCGCCGATGCGCAGACCACTGAGCGGGCACGGAAGTTCATCGCCGCATTCGTCGACTTCGTCCGCGCGGGCTGAGCCGAGCTCAGCAGCACCCCCTCCGCGAATCCCTCAGACGAGTTCCTTCATCTTCTCAGCGATCACCCGGATGGCCCGCTTCGGGGTGACGGTGCTCAGCGCCCGGAAGGCCTTGGCGTCCTTGCCGATGTGCAGACGGAAGGAACCCTTCTCCACCGCATCGACGATCAGCCGCCCTGCCTCCTGCGGTGACGTGGTCGAGGTCTCCGGACGGTCTGCCCCGGCACCGATGTCAGGAGCCTCCTGGCCCGCGGTGCGGTCGACCCCGGAATTGTCACTGATGTTCGTGGCGATCGCCCCCGGGAAGACGGTGGTCACCCGAACCGGGCTGCCCTGCAGCTCCGCGTAGAGTCCCTCGGTGAAGAGGTTGACCGCCGCCTTCGAAGCGCCGTAGAAGGCCTGCCCCGGCACCGGCAGGATCGAGCCCATCGATGAGACGTTCACCAGCGCGGACACCGGGCGGCGCTTGAGCTCCGGCAGGAACGCCTTGACCGTATTCACCGTGCCCCAGAAGTTCACGGCGAAGACCCGCTCCATGTCGGTGAAGTCCAGATCAGAGACGTGGACGAAGGGCTGGATGATCCCTGCCACATTGATCAGGCCGTCAATACCGCCGTGCTGCTGGCGGATCTGCTCGGGCAGAGCGAGCACTGAGGCGCGGTCGGTGATGTCGATGGGGTGTGCGGTGAACAGCGCCCCGAAATCGGGGTTCTCCGTGCTCGCCAGATGCTGAGTCTCCTCCAGCCCCTCCGAGCGGAGGTCGATGCCGGCGACCCGACCCCCACGGCGGAGGACCTCCAAGGCCGTGTGCTGCCCGATTCCGGCTCCTGCACCGGTGATGACGAATGTGCGTCCTGAGATGTCCATCGGATGCTCCCTCTCGTGCCCCGGCCGCCGTACCCCCGGCGGTGCCCCTCATCGGGCGAGCAGCGCGCAGGCGTGGGCGGCGGCGTCTTCGAACAGCTGTGCGGCGCGCTGGAGGAGTTCCCCCAGCTCAGCCGGACCCGGTGCGAGGGACAGGGCAGCGGTCAGGCCTGCGTCCCGGCACTCGCGCGGGCTCAGTCTCACGGTACCTGCGATCACCACGACGGCGGCACCCTGCGGTGCCTGCTCCTTCACGGCGGCGACGACTTTGCCGTCCAGGGATTGCGAGTCCAGGCTGCCCTCACCGGTGAGGACGATATCGGTGCCGGCCAGAGCCTCACGCAGTCCGACGGCATCAGCCACCATGCGGGCACCGGGCACCACCTCAGCGCCGAGAAGTGTTACCAGAGTGACGGGGATGCCCCCGGCTGCGCCGAAGCCGACGCGGCTGCGGAGTGCGTCCCCGGAATCTTCTGTATGTGCGGCAAGCACCTCGGCCAGATGCCAGAGCCCAGCGTCCAGAGCGGCGACGTCGGCATCGTCGGCACCCTTCTGCGGCCCGAAGACGGCGGCTGCGCCCTGAGGTCCGGTGAGTGGATTCTCCACATCGACGGCCAGCCGCCAGCGCACCTGGTGGGCTGCCGGGAGCAGCCCGGTGAGATCGACCCTGGAGATCGCGGCCAGCCCGGCCCCGCCGGGGGTGACCGGTGCGCCGGCGTCGTCGAGGAAACGGGCCCCCAGAGCGTTCAGGATGCCGGTACCCCCGTCCGTGGTGGCCGAGCCGCCCAGGCACACCAGGATCTCGGCCGGGGGCGTGGGCCTCTCCAGCAGGTGACGGGCGATCAGGCCGACCCCGTAGGTGTCCGCGCGCTGCGGCTGCGGTGCGAGGTCGGAGACCTGGGGCAGCCCGTTGGCCTGCGCGGCCTCGATCACCGCGGTGCGCCCGTCAGGGGAGCGGCCGCACCGTGCGAGGGCGGGCCGTGCCAGCGCATCCACGGTCTCGATAGTTTCGGCCCGTGTGCCCCACACGGCGAGCAGTGCATCGAGGGTGCCCTCGCCGCCGTCGGCGAACGGGAGCTCGAGGACCGCCGCCTGGGGAAGGGCCTGCCGCGCCCCACGAGCCAGCGCGGCCGCGGCCTCCGGCGCAGAGACAGAACCTTTGAACGAGTCCGGACAGCAGACGATGCGCGGTGAGAGGGTCATAGCCGCATCCTAGAGGCGGAGCCCGGTGCCGCGGAACGTTTCAGTGGTATTCGCGTGGCCTATGGGTGCCGGTGGGGCGGCTGAGTGAGTACTCACCGGGTCCCAAGCGTCACCGACTCCGTCGTCCACTGCCGGGCCTGCTCGCTCAGGGTGATGCCCAGCCCCGGGCGTTCGGGGATCAGCATCCGGCCGTCACGGGTCTCCAGGCGCTGTTCGAACAGAGGATTCAGCCAGTCGAAGTGCTCCACCCACGGTTCGCGCGGGTAGCAGGCCGCCAGGTGCAGGTGGATCTCCATGGCGAAGTGCGGAGCCAGGTCCAATCCCTTCTGATCGGCGAAAGTCATCAGCCGCAGGAACTGGGTGATCCCGCCGACGCGCGGCGCATCGGGTTGGATGATGTCACAGGCGTCTCCGGCGATCAGCCGCTCGTGCTCGGCCACAGAGGCCAGCATCTCTCCTGTGGCGATGGGAGTGTCCAGCGTCCGGGTCAGACGGGCATGACCCTCGACGTCGTAGGCGTCCAGCGGTTCCTCGATCCAGGTGAGATCGAACTCCTCAAGACGTCGGCCCATCCGCAGCGCAGTGCTGCGGTCCCACTGCTGGTTCGCGTCCACCATCAGGGGCATATCGTCGCCGATGGTTTCGCGGACTCCCGCCACACGCCGGACGTCCTCGGCGCCGTCGGGCAGCCCCACCTTCACCTTGATCCCGCCGATGCCCTCGGCCACGGACTGTGAGGCCCGCTCCTGGACCTCCTCCAGAGAGGCGTTGAGAAACCCTCCCGAGGTGTTGTAGGTGCGCACCGAATCCCGGTGGGCGCCCAGCAGCTTCGCCAAGGGCAGACCGGCGCGCTTGGCCTTGAGATCGTAGAGTGCGACGTCGATCGCCGCCAGCGCCTGGGTGGCCAGCCCGCTGCGGCCGACGGAGGCACCGGCCCACTGGAGCTTGACCAGGAGCCGAGCAATATCATTCGGGTCCTCTCCGATGAGCCCGTCGGCGACTTCCTGCGCGTGCCGATACTGGGCCGGCCCACCGGCCCGCTTCGAGTAGGTGAAGCCGATTCCCTCGAACCCCTGTTCGGTGGTGATCTCGGCGAAGAGGAAGACCACCTCGGTCATCGGACGCTGCCGACCGGTGAAGACCTTCGCGTCGGAGATGGGCACCTCCAGCGGCAGGGTGATCGAGGACAGCTTCACGGATCGGATGGCATCACGGGACATGGGGCTCCTCAGGTATCGGATGTCAGGTGTGGGGTGAGCGGAGATGATCGGTGTTGCTCAGGGGGAATCGGTCAGTCGAGGCTTGTCAGTTGGGCCCGATGCCGATGAGATCCTCGGTGCGGGTGCCGCGGCGTGCGGCGACGATCTTCAGCACGACGGGGACAATGATCACCAGTACGAAGAGGATCAGGATGCTCAGAGCGATGGGACGCTCAGTCACCATCGAGAGGTCCCCCTGGAACATCATCAGGCTGCGCCGGAAGTTGTCCTCCAGAAGCGAGCCGAGCACGAAGGCGAGCACCAGCGGTGCCGGGTCGAAGCCGAACTTCTTCATCAGGTAGCCGAGGATGCCGAACACGATGACGACCATGACCTCGAAGAAACGGTTGGCAACGGTGAAGGCGCCCATGCAGACGATGAGGATGGTGATCGGGGCGAGGATCGTCGACCGTACGTAGAGGATCCGCACGAAGATGCCGATCAGCGGGATGCTGAGGACCAGGAGCACAACGTTGCCCAGGTACATCGAGTTGATGACGCCCCAGAACAGTTCAGGGCTGTTCACCACCAGCTGGGGTCCGGGTGCGATGCCCTGGATCATCAGGGCACCGAACATGACAGCCATCGTGGCGTTGGCCGGGATGCCGAGGGAGAGCAGGGGGATGAACGATGACGTCGCTGCTGCGTTGTTTGCCGTCTCTGGACCGGCGATGCCCTCGATGGCACCCTTGCCGAACCGGGAGGGATCTTTGGCGACACGCTTCTCTACGCCGTAGGAGACCATGGAGGAGACGGTGGCGCCACCGCCGGGAAGGATTCCGAGGACGAACCCCAGAACTCCGCCCCGAGCCATGGGGGCAGCTGACTGTTTGAGGTCTGAACCCGTTGGGAGGACCTTATCCACCTTGATCGGTTTGGGCTGACCGAGATGACGACGCTCAAGAGCGTAGAGAATCTCAGCGAGGCCGAAGACACCCATCGCGATCGGCACGAACTGCAAGCCGTCGGCAAGATCCATGTTTCCACCGGTGTATCGCAGTTCACCGGTGAAAGCATCCCGGCCGACGACGGCGAACATGAGCCCCAATGTGGCAGCGACCAGGGACTTCAACATGGTGCCGTTGCTGATCGTGGCCACCAGCAGGATACCCAGCAGCGCCAGTGCGGCGTATTCAGGTGGGCCGAAACGCAGCGCCCACTGGCCAACGATCGGGGCGACGAATGTCAGTGCGACGATCGCCAGGGTGCCTCCCAGGAAAGACGCGATGGCGCCGATTCCGATCGCCTTGCCGCCCTCTCCCTTCTGGCCCATCGGGTAGCCCTCGATGACGGTGATCGCTGAGCTCGTCTCACCGGGCAGTTTGAGCAGCACCGCGGTGACGGTGCCTCCATAGATCGCGCCGTAGAAGATACCGGCGAGCATGATGATGGCGGTGACCGGTTCCATGCCGTAGGTCAGCGGCAGCAGGATTGCGATAGTCGCGGCGGGACCAAGACCCGGCAAAACCCCGATAACCATGCCGACGAGAACACCGACGAAGCAGAAGACGAGGTTCTGCGGTTGGAGGACGACCTCAAATCCCTCAATGATTGGTGCGAAATCCATGGTGTCTGCCTTTCAGGAGAGCGACAGGTTGCTGGCGCTCAGAACAGTCGAGGAAGTGGGACGCTCAGCCCAGTGACGAAGATGAGATATGTGGCGAGGACAGCGGCCAGGCCTACAGGGATGGAGATTCTGTATTTCTCGCCCCCGAGGACGCTCATCCAGAAGACCATGAGTAGAAACGCTGGAATCTCGAAGCCGATGAGGGGCATCAACTGTGTCGACACGAGGAGAGCAACCGCTCCGACGGCGACTCCGATCGCTTTGCTGGTGATCTTCTCGGCATCGTGGAAGTGCCTGGCGCGCAGGGCGATCGCCAGTCCCAGTGCCATAAGTAACACTGACAGGACTGCTGGCCAGGTTCCTGACCGTGGTGCACCTAACGATCCAAGGCCTAACCGCCAAGCCTCCACCGCGACGAAGATCCCGCCGACGGTGATGAACACTCCGCAGACCAGATTGGTCACGGCTCCGGCAGCTGGAGGTACATAGTTCGCTGGGTCGGTTGACTCCTCATGGTCACGGTTGGTGCTGGTGTCATCGCCTTCGATGGTTTCCAGCTTGCTCATGAGTCGTTCCCACCGAGATCGATGTCGTTCTCTTCCATCAGCTGCTCATACTGATCCTTCATCGATGTCCACTCTTCGACGACTTCCTCACCGGAAAGTTCCGCGGGCGTGAGGTAGTTGTCTTCATTGAACTGCTGGTAGGCCTCACTGGCCTGGATCTCGTCGACTCCGTCCTCCAGTGTCTGAAGCACATCGTCCGAGGCTCCTGCTGGCATTGCGAGCGCCCGGTACTGAGATACCTGGACGTCGTAGCCCTCTTCGGTCGCGGTCGGGGTGTCCGGAAGGTACTCAATGCGCTCGTCGGCGAAAATGGCGATGGGGCGGACTGTGCCGGACTCGATCTGCGGCATAGCCTCGCCGACCTGAACGGTAGCTACTTCGACCTGGTCACCCATCACCGCGGTGAGGGCCGGGGCGCCGCTGTCGAATGAGACCTCGTTTCCGTCGATCTCTGCTTCATTCATAAGGAGCACCTGCGCGAGCTGGCTTGCTGTTCCCACACCGGCTGTGCCGTAGGTGATTGTGCGGTCTGCCTCGACCATGTCGGCAATCGTCTCGATGTCACTGTCCGCGTTGGCAATGAGGACGTAGTCATCCTGGGAAAGGCCCTTGACCACGTCGAGGTCTTCAAAGTCGACAGCCTCGTCTTCTGAGACGACCAGCGACGTGATGCTCATGAGCGAAGCATTGAGCAGCACGAGGTTGTATCCGTCGGGGTCCTGAGAGGCGACATCCTGAGTGGCGAGTGCGCCGTTCGCGCCGGGCTGGTTCTCGACGGTCATGGAGACACCGAGTGCATCTTGTGATCCATCTGCGACGGCACGAGCGATGAGGTCGGTGCTTCCACCAGCCTCCTGTCCGACTGTCAGCGTGATGTTCTCGTTCGGGAAGTCAGAATCGTCGGCACTGCCATCTGTGACGCCCCCGCAGGCTGACAAGGTCAGTGCCGCAGTGGCGACCATGGCAAGCGGTAATGACTTGCGGTGAGTTGCGTGGGGACGGGGCATGACTCCTCCTTGAGTGCGGAATGACAGCTCGACTGTGAACGGAATCACAGCGTGAGTGGTGGTAGTGAGCCTAGAGAAGTCTTGCGATACCTGTCTAAGCCTCAAAGTGTATGAAGCGATACTCTTGGGGTATGAACCTGCAGTTGGTGTCAACGGAAGGTGCGTAATGTTCACACTGGATCAGGCGCGGGCGTTCGTAGCGGTAGCGGAGGAGCTTCACTTCGGGCGTGCCGCGGAGCGACTGCATATGACGCAACCGCCGCTGAGCCGCCAGGTGCAGAAGCTGGAGAAGGCTCTTGACGTGGGGCTGCTCATCAGAGGCTCGCGAGGCGTGACCTTGACCGCCGCCGGAACTGCATTTCTGGATGAGTGCCGACAGCTGCTCGATCGGGCCGATCGAGCACCGCAGAGAGCACGCCTCATTGACGCAGGCCAAGAAGGGTTGCTGCGGCTCGGGTACACGGCCGCCTCATCGTTCAGCATCCTGGGTGGCCTGCTCTCGGCCCTGAAGGAGCGTGCTCCAGGTGTGAGTATTGAGCTCCGTGAGATGGTGACTGCTCAGCAAATGGAAGCTCTGCGCACCGGAGCAATCGATATGGGCCTGGCACGTCCGCCGTTTCCTGACGATGACGCGGTGTCCTCGCCCCTGCTTCAGGAGGCTCTCGTGGTCGCGCTTCACCACGAGCATCCGTTGGCTCGCCGCGGTCAACCGGTCACTGCAGCTGAGGTGCGTCGTGAGCCATTGATTATGCACTCCACTGAGCATGCCCGGTATTTCCGTGATCTTGTGGTCGGTCTACTGGACGTTCGGGAAGACCAAGTGACTCATACCGTCAGTCAGGTTCTGACAATGATGACTCTCGTGGCAGCTGGGCATGGTTGTGCTCTTGTGCCGGATTCGGCGGCGCGATTGGGCCTTCCGAAGGTGACTTTGTTGCCTCTCGTCGAGTCCCCGTCGGATGTGGTGCAACTTCATGCGATGTGGTCTAGGGGTTCGACCAATCCGGCTCTCAAGGTGGTGTTGCCCATCGTGAAGCTGATGCGACCGAATAGGTGATGCATGAAAGGTATCGATTCATGTGAATAGAGGCTTGGACAGGCATCGTTGACGGTCTATAGCGTCGGTCACATCGTGAACCAGCGCCGCCGGCGCGATGCACTGCGACCCTGAGAGGCCGATATGACGACATACACCCCCAGCGAGCTCGCCGACACTCTGCGCGACGGCCTGCTCTCCTTCCCGGTCACCCCCTTCGACGCCGCTCTCGAGGTTGATGAGTCGGCGCTGCGCACCCACCTGGAATGGCAGTCCAGCCACGACGTCGCGGGGCTCTTCGTCGCCGGCGGCACCGGCGAAGGATTCTCCTTGGCTCCGGAGGAAGCTGCCCGCGTCACCCAGATCGCGGTGGAGACTGTCCGCAAGGGCGTCCCCGTGCTCGGCTCCGCCACAGGAAACACCGCCCAGGCACGGGCCGGTGCGCGTGCCGCCCAGGAGGCCGGCGCCGACGGTCTGCTGCTGATGCCTCCCTACCTGACCGAGACCACTCAGGAGGGCCTCTACGCCCATGTCGCCTCGGTGTTGGAGGCCACTGATCTCAGCGTGATCCTCTACAACCGCGCCAACGCCGTCTACAGTGCAGAGACGGTGGCCTGTCTTGCCGAGCGCTACCCGCACCTGATCGGCTTCAAGGACGGCATCGGCGACTTTGAACACCTGGCCCGGGTCACCAGCCTCAACGGTGATCGGCTGTTCTACCTCGGGGGACTGCCGACGGCCGAGACCTACGCCCTCTCCCTGCTGAAGATGGGCATGAGCACCTACTCATCGGCCATGTTCAACTTCGTGCCAGAGTTCGCCCTCGAGTTCTACCGGGCGGTGCGCGCCGAGGACGAGGCCGCCGTGGCGGAGAAGCTCAGCAGCTTCGTCCTGCCCTACCTGGATATCCGTGACCGCGGCGCCGGCTACGGCGTATCCATCGTCAAGGCTGGCCTGCGTGCCGTCGGGCGCGATGCCGGCCCCGTCCGTCCGCCGCTGAAGGACCTGACCGACGAGGAGCAGGCCCAGCTGAACACTCTGGTCAGCACTGTGGCCCCGGCCAGCAGCCCCGTGGCGGTCTGACCGGCCCAGCCGGCCTGCCCTCGATCCCCTGAACATCCGCTTCACCTGAGACGTCCGAGGCGAGACCCCGATTCCTCAAGGAGGACCCACCGATGACCGCCCTGCATGAGACGACGTACCATTCCCTGATCGCCGGAGAGCCTGTGACGGGCACCGGCGGTGCCGTTCGCGCCATCGACCCCGCCGCCGGAGTGGAGACCGGGCCTGAGTTCACTCTTCTGGGCGAGGGTCAGCTCCAGGAGGCGACCGCTCAGGCCGCCGAGGCCTTCGCCTCCTACCGTGCGCTGACCCCGCAGCAGCGTGCAGAGTTCCTCACCACCGCCGCTGAGCGGATCGAGGCCCGCGGTGCTGAGATCGTCGCCGTGGCCATGACCGAGACCGGCCTGCCGGAGGCACGCTTGCAGGGTGAGCTGGCCCGCACGGTGAATCAGCTGCGTCTCTTCGCGAAGGTCTCCGCCGCAGGCGACCACCACGGGGTGCGCCTTGAGCCGGCGCTGCCGGACCGCACTCCGCTGCCGCGCCCGGACCTGCGTCAGCGGAGGATCCCGTTGGGCCCGGTTGGAGTGTTCGGCGCCTCGAACTTCCCGCTGGCCTTCTCCGTGGCCGGCGGTGACACTGCCTCCGCGCTGGCAGCCGGCTGCCCCGTGGTATTCAAGGCGCATAACGCGCACCCGGGCACCGGGCAGCTGGTGGGCCAGGCGGTGAGCGAGGCCGTGCGCGCGCATGATCTGCACCCGGGAGTGTTCTCCCTGGTCTACGGGCGTGGCCGTGAGGTCGGCCAGCAGCTGGTCGCCGATCCGCACATCCGCGCCGTCGGATTCACCGGGTCGCGCAGCGGCGGCACCTCACTGATGGCCACTGCGGCAGCACGGCCTGAGCCGATCCCGGTGTATGCGGAGATGAGCTCGGTGAACCCGATCTTCGTGCTGGACTCTGCTGTGACTGAGGACCGCATCGAGGCACTCGCCGAGGGTTTCGTGACCTCTCTGAACGGTTCGGCCGGTCAGCTCTGCACCGCTCCGGGGCTGCTCTTCGTTCCCCGCGGTGAAGCGGCAGATGCCTTCGTCGCTCGTGTGGCGGAGAAGGTCCAGGCCGCTGTGGGTGTCACGATGCTGACCCCCAGCATCTGCGCTTCCCGCCATGAGGGGGAGCAGCGTCTGACCGGTCTCACCGCCGTGGAGCCGGTCGGCCGCGGACAGGACGGCGGCACGGAGAACGCTCCGGCCCCGGCGGTCTACACGACAGACGTCACCAGCTATCTGGCTGAGCCGGAGCTCTCCGAGGAGATCTTCGGTGCGGTCTGCCTGGTGGTGCGCTACGACTCTGCGGAGGACCTGAACTCTGTAGTGGAGGGACTTGAAGGTCAGCTCACGGCCACTCTGCACTTCGATGAGTCCGATGCGGCTGACCTCGAGCTGGCTCAGCAGCTGCTCACCGGCCTGGAGCTGCGGGTCGGCCGGATCCTGGTGGGCGGATGGCCCACCGGCGTCGACGTCGGCGATGCCATGGTCCACGGCGGTCCCTTCCCGGCGACCTCGGACGGCCGCTCCACCTCGGTGGGCACCGCCGCCATCGAGCGGTTCCTCCGGCCGATCGTCTACCAGAACCTGCCCGCAGGCCTGCGCCCGGAGCCGGTGCAGGACGAGAACCCGTGGCAGCTGGACCGCCGGGTCGAGGGACGCACGGTACTGGCCGAAGGAGGAAACCGATGAACCGCCCCACCCTCGCCGAGGTCGAGGTCGTCCCCGTCGCCGGTCACGACTCGATGCTGCTGAACCTCTCAGGTGCTCACGGACCGCTGTTCACGCGGAACATCGTCATCCTCACCGACTCTGACGGGCGCACCGGTCTCGGCGAGGTCCCCGGAGGGGAACCGATCGCTCGCACCATCGAGGCCGGTGGGCGGCGTCTGATCGGCCGGCCGATCGCAGATTATCGTTCCATGCTGCGTGAGGTCTCGGCGCAGTTCGCCGATCTCGACGCCGGAGGTCGTGGTCAGCAGACCTTCGACCTGCGCACCACTGTCCACGCCGTCACCGCGTTGGAGTCTGCGCTGCTGGATCTGCACGGACAACACCTCGGCGTGCCCGTCGCCGAACTCCTGGGTGAGGGGCAGCAGCGCGAGACGGTGCCGATGCTGGGCTATCTCTTCTTCGTCGGCGACCCCGATCAGACAGATCTGGCGTATCGTCGCGAACCTGCCGGCGATGCCTGGAAGAAGCGCCGGAACGAGGCGGCTATGGACGCCGAGGGTGTCGTGGAGCTGGCCCGTGCTGCCCAGCAGCGCTACGGGTTCCGCGATTTCAAGCTCAAGGGCGGTGTCCTCGACGGCGACGCCGAAGTCGAGGTGGTCACCGCGCTGCACGAGGCCTTCCCGGAGGCGCGGGTCACCCTTGACCCCAATGCGGGCTGGCTGCTGGAGGACGCGATCCGTCTGGGCCGCCGGCTGCAGGGCATCGTCGCCTACGCTGAGGACCCCTGCGGCGCGGAGGGTCGGTTCTCTGCCCGGGAGACGATGGCGGAGTTCCGGCGCGCCACCGGGCTGCCGACGGCGACGAATATGTGCGCGACCGACTGGCGGGAGATGGCCCACGCCGTCCGCGGTGCCGCCGTCGACATCCCGCTGGCCGACCCGCACTTCTGGACGATGGCCGGCTCGGTCCGGGTTGCTCAGATGTGCCATGATTTCGGTTTGACCTGGGGCTCGCACTCGAACAACCACTTCGACATCTCCCTGGCGATGTTCACCCACGCCGGTGCCGCCGCACCGGGGGAGATCACGGCTCTGGACACCCACTGGATCTGGCAGGATGGCGAGCCCCTGACCCAGGCTCCGCCGCAGATCCGCGACGGCGAAGTGGCTGTGCCTCAGGCCCCCGGATTGGGCGTGGAGCTGGACCGGGACCGGCTGCAGCAAGCCCATGAGCTGTACGTCAGCCATGATCTCGGTGTCCGTGACGACGCCGTGGCGATGCAGTATCTGATCCCCGGCTGGCAGTTCGATCCGAAACGGCCCGCACTGGTGCGCTGAGGCGGGCGTTGGGCCACGGCTGACACGCGGGGTGTCGACCGTGTCAGCAGACGATTGTAAGAGAGCTGAGGCCGACCCCATGGGTCGGCCTCAGCCGTATCTGACCTCGCAGCGTAGCGTCTCTCCGCGCAGTGCACGGCCCATCTCTTCAGCGGCGAGACGCTGGAGGTTCCGGACTGAGCGCTCAGAGTAAAACGCAGCGTGGGGAGTCAGGATCGTACGGGGTGCTTCGCGGAGCGGATGATCGGCCCCTAGGGGTTCCGGGTCGAAGACGTCGAAGGCGAGGGCACCCAGGTGCCCACGTGAGACGAGGTCAGCAGCGGCTACCGTATCGACCAGGCCGCCTCGGGCGGTGTTGACCAGGATGGCGCCTTCCTTGGTCCTGCTCACTGTCTCCTCGTTCAGCAAATGATGGGTATCTGGCGTCAGCGGAGTGTGCAGCGAAATCAGATCGGCCTGTGCGAGCAGTTCAGGCATCTCAGCCAACTCGATGCTGGCCTCGGCCAAGAGGCGAGGGTCGGCATAGGGGTCAGCGGCGATGACACGGCTGTTGAAGGCTTGAAACCTGCGAGCCACCATCGTGCCGATCTGGCCGACGCCGATGAGTCCCACTGTCATCTCGGAGAGTGAGGGGATCGGCTCTGTCTGGCCCGCGTGGACCCATCCACCCTTTGAGGTGCGCACCAGATGGTCGAATTCGACAATGCGACGGATCGAGGCCAGTGCGAGGGTGATGGTGTGGTCTGCGACGGTCTCGGCACCGTAGTCGGGAACGTTGCACACGCGCACCCCGAGCCGGCGTGCGGCGTCTAAGTGCACCGTTTCGACGCCGATACCGTAACGCACCACCGTCGCCTCAGGGGCGAGCCCGGAAAGGACCTGTGCGGTGATGGGGGCCTGACTGACGAGCAGCACGTCAGCCCCCTGCGTGATCTGCAGGAGCTCATCCTCAGTGGTCGCCTGATGGACGGTGAATGAGGCTCCTGCCTGCTCAGCGATCGTCCTTTCCCGCTCGAGGGACGAGAATTTGTGGTCAGTGACGACGACGTGCCTCATATTGTGATCTCCCCGCTGATACTGCCGGTACGGTGTGGATCTTGTGGTATCACCGTTGACTTCACATCATCGATCCTTCTGGGTGCGACCTGCCCGGTCAACGGTTTGCCGATACCGATCGGGCAGAGCCCGATACCCACCCTGCTAGCATCGCGAAGGTGATGAGCGATGGAGCACATGCACGGCCGCTGACTGCCTTCGGCCCGGATTTCCCGTTCCCCTACGACGAGTGGCTGAACCACCCGGCGGGGCTGGGAGCCGTCCCCGAGGGCCGCAGAGGGGAGGAGGTGGCCGTCATCGGTGCCGGGATCGCCGGGATCGTCGCCGCCTATGAACTGATGCGGCTGGGGCTACGTCCGGTGATCTACGAGGCCTCCCGTCTCGGTGGTCGCCTCCGCTCCGAGCCCTTCGGCTATGACACTGACACCATCGCCGAACTCGGTGGGATGCGCTTCCCACGGTCCTCGGCGGCGTTCTTCCACTACGTCGACATGCTCGGCCTGCAGACCGCGCCCTTCCCGAACCCGCTGACCGAGGCCGCAGGCTCCACCGTCATCGAGCTGGGCGGGGAATCCTGGTACGCCCGCAGCATTGAGGACCTGCCTCCGCTGTTCCGTGAGATCGCCGAGGCCTGGGACGGTGCCCTGGAGTCGGTGCTGCACCTGGGCGAGCTGCAGGATGCGATGCGCCGCAGAGACCCGCAGGCTGTCAAGCGGATCTGGGATCACCTGGTGCCCCGCTGGGACGACCACAGCTTCTACGAATTCATCGCCTCCTCACCCGAATTCTCGCGGTTGAGCTTCCGCCACAGAGAGGTCTTCGGGCAGGTCGGTTTCGGCACCGGCGGGTGGGACTCCGATTTCCCCAACTCAATGCTGGAGATTCTGCGGGTCGCCGCCTGCGAGTTCGACGACGACCAGCACCTGATCCGCGGCGGGGTCGAGCAGCTGCCCCGCGGGCTCTGGGAACGTGAGGTCGATGACGCGGTCCACTGGCCCTCCGGGACTTCGCTGGCCTCCCTGCACGGCGGCGCCCCCTACGGCGGGGTGGACCGGGTGAGCCGCGCAGCTGATGGGAAGCTCGCCGTCGTCGACTCCGCGAGCACCACCCGTCACTACCGCACAGTGCTGGCCACCTGTCAGTCGTGGCTGCTCACCACGCAGGTGCAGGTTGAGGAGGAGCTGTTCTCCCAGGATCTGTGGATGGCGCTGGACCGGACCCGGTACATGCAGTCCTCGAAGACTTTCGTGAAAGTGGACCGGCCCTTCTGGCGCGACGTCGATCAGGCCACCGGGCGCGAGACCATGTCCATGACGCTCACCAACAGGCTCACCCGGGGCACCTACTTCTTCGAGGACGGGCCGGATGATCCGGCGGTGATCTGCCTGAGCTACTCGTGGATGTCCGATGCGTTGAAGATGCTGCCGCATACCTCCCGGCGCCGGGCTGATCTCGCGTTGGAGGCGCTGGAGAAGATCTACCCCGACGTCGACGTCCGTTCCCACATCATCGGCGACCCCGTCACGGTCTCCTGGGAGTCCGACCCGTACTTCCTCGGCGCGTTCAAGGGTGCGCTGCCGGGCCACTACCGGTACAACGAGCGCATGTACCGGCACTTCATGCAGGCCGGTCTCCCGGAGGCAGAGAAAGGTATCTTCCTGGCCGGGGATGACGTCTCCTTCACTCCCGCGTGGGCTGAAGGTGCTGTGCAGACGGCGTTGAACGCGGTCTGGGGGATCGTCGATCACCTCGGCGGCGCCTCAGATCCGAAGAATCCCGGGCCCGGAGACCGCTACGCGGAGCTGGGGCCCATCGAGTTATCACCGTGAAAGGGGTGGGTCATGAACCAGGTGTTGCGTGTGGCTGCTGGTCAGTGCGCCAGCGTGGCCGGTGACGTCTCCGCGAATCTTCAGACCGTGGAACGCCTCGCGACCCAGGCTGCAGCCGCCGGCGCGGATCTGCTGGTGCTGCCGGAGATGATCCTGACCGGCTACGGGATCGGTGCTGAGGCTGTGGCGAGGCTTGCCGAGCCACTGGACGGCCCCGCCCTGACCCGGGTCGGTGAGATCGCCCGGGAGCACGGTCTGGCGCTGTGCCTGGGGCACCCGGAGCGTGAGGGGGAGGCCGTCTACAACACGGCATCGTTCATCGATGAGCACGGCCGGCGGCTCACCGGTGGCCGGAAGATGCATATGTTCGGCGACGTCGACGTCGCGCAGTTCACCCGTGGGGACACCGTCCCGGTCCCGGCCAGCTGGCGGGGGACCAGCGTGGCGACGGCGATCTGCTATGACATCGAGTTCCCGGAGACAGCACGTGCGTTGGCCTCTGCCGGGGCTGAGCTGCTGTGTGTGCCCACGGCGAATATGGTCGGCATCGATGTGGTCCAGCAGCTGCTGGTGCCTGCACGCGCCGCGGAGAATCAGGTGTTCGTCGTCTACGCCAACCACACAGGGCAGGACGCGCTGTTCGAATACAACGGGCTCAGTGAGATCGTCGGCCCCGACGGCGCGGTGCTGGGTGCGGCGGGCCGCGGTGCGGAGCTGGTGGTCGTCGACGTCGATCTGGCGGCGATCGGCGCCGTGCGCGCGGAGAACGACTACCTGGCGGATCGGCGGCGTGATCTTTTCGGCTGGGGCAGGAATGATCGGATGGGGCACTCCGTTGACGCAGGTGAGAGAGCCGTCGGCATCGTCCGATGGCTGTGCACATGATCGAGAGGAGCGTTGCTATGGCTGAGCAGAGTCTGACCGGCAAGAAGGTGGCCTTCCTGCTGACTGACGGAGTCGAACAGCCGGAGCTGGCCAGTCCCAAGGCTGCGGTAGAAGCAGCGGGCGGCACGGTGACCATCGTCTCGCCGAAGGCTGAGTCGCTGCAGGCGATGCAGGGCGACTGGGAGCACGCCGACCACTTCGACGTCGACGCCCAGCTCGGTTCTGTCGCCGCTGATCAGTTCGATGCGCTGGTGCTGCCCGGCGGCACGCTCAACGCGGATACCCTCCGGGCCGATGAGCAGGCGCAGGCCTTTGCGAGCGGGTTCTTCGAGGCCGGAAAGCCGGTGGCGGCCATCTGTCACGGGCCCTGGCTGCTCATCGAGATCGATCAGGTGGCCGGGCGCCGTCTCACCTCGGTGGGCAACGTCCGCTCTGACCTGGTCAATGCCGGTGCTGAGTGGGTGGATGAGCCGGTGGTGATCGACGGCCAGCTGATCACCTCCCGCACTCCGGCGGACCTCGAGGCGTTCAACGACGCAGTCGTGCAGGCCGTCGCGGGGTGAGGGAATCTCTCGTCCTACTGGGTTCGGGCATTCTTGACCAGAATGCCCGAACCCAGTTCTTTGCCGGTCGTCAGGTCCGTCTTGCGGAGCCTCGGGTCAGGAGACGGTCACCAGTGAGCCGTTCTGCCGTGCAGATTCGGCGACTGCTTCGATGATCTCCATGTTCCGGAGTCCCTCATCGAAGGAGGCGTTGACCGGCCAGGTTGTATCCTCCGCCTCCTGGGTGACCTCCTCGAGGAAGGCCCGCGCCTGGAAGACGAAGCTGTCATTGTGGCCGAAGCCGATCCCGGGGGCCGCCATCGCGAAACCGTCTGCGACGTAAGGATGCTCAGCGCCGAGTTTGATCGTCCGGAAGCCGTTGCCCCACGATGCTCGCCCGCTAGCATCGTCGTGGTAGATGCGCACTTCGTCGGGCGTCGCCTGATCCCAGACGGCGGCTCCTTTGACGCAGTTGACTTCGAATCGCAGACCATTGGGGTGGCCGTGCGCGATGCGTGAGGTTTCGAAGGTGCCGGAGGCGTCGTCGAACTCTGCGATGAACCCGGCCCAGTCATCATTGGTCACTGTTTCCGTCTCGTCACTCAGGGCGACCTTTCCATGCCCGACGGTAGCCCTGAGCGGCAGATGGCGCTCCGCAATGACGGTGCGGAACCGTCCGCCGGCGACGGCGCGGATAGGTCCGGCCAGGAACTCCGCGGCGTAGAGCATGTGACTGCCGAGGTCCGCCAGCGACCCCGACCCTTGCTCTCCTCGGTACCGCCACGTCATGGGTGCGTCGGGGTCGCAGCTGTAGTCAGCGTAATACCTGCCGTTGATGTGAACGACCTCGCCCAGAGTCCCGTCGGTGATGAGCTGTCGGAGCGTCGCCAGCCCGGGTGCGCGGCGGAAGGTGAAACCGATGCGCACCACCGACTCAGCCGCGCGCGCCGTCTGAGCCATCGCCCGGGCATCCTCCAGGGAATCACTGAGCGGCTTCTCGCACAGCACGTGTTTCCCCGCCTGGACCAGCGCCTCGACGATCTCCCGATGCAGCTTATTCGCCACCACGACTGAGACGATATCGACGTCGTCAGCGTCACACAGCTCCCGCCAGTCCGAGACAGTGCGCTCATAGCCGTAGCGCCCGGCAACACTCTGAGCCAGGGGCTCTGCGATATCAGCGATGGCCACGAGCCTCACGTCACGGCCGAATGGCGCTTTGACGGTGGTGGCCGAACGCCAGGCGGCAGCATGAGCTGCCCCAGCCATTCCCGCGCCGATGACCGCCACGCCGAGCGGTCGTTCAGCCGCGGCGGAGTCGGCAGTGGCAGGGGTGGTGTTCTCAGTGTGTGTCTCAACCATGGGGAGTTCCTTTCTGTGGTGCCCAGGAGATGCTGTGGGGTCCATGCCGTGGGGCGAGGACGGGTGCCGTCATCGCATCCGTTTCGGTGTCGGGATAACCGGCATCCCGGCGGTATTGCGGAAGGTCGCCTTGATCTGCTCAAGCGACTTTCCTTTGGTCTCGGGAAGGGCGCTGATGGTGAAGATGAGGGCGATGAAGCAGACGACGGAGAACCCGGCGAACAACCATCCCACCCCGACTGCTTCCAGCAGCGGAGGGAAGCTGAGTGCGACGACTCCGTTGGCGAACCAGAGCAGAGTCGTTGCCAGGGCCATGGCCGGCCCGCGGATTCCGAGCGGGAATAGTTCGCCGAGGATGACCCATGTCATGCCTCCCCAGCTCATCTGGAAGAGGAAGACGTAGAGAGCGATACAGCTCAGTGTGATGATCCCGACGATTCCGAACCCGTCGGGAACCGGTTGTGTGAGGTTGGTGAGTGCCAGCACGCCGAGGCTCAGGAAGGTGCCTGCGGCTCCTGCCAGCATCAGCGGCTTACGGCCCCAGCGATCTGTGTAGACCAGGGCGATCCAGATAGCCAGAATATTGAGCACACCGATGATGAGGTTCGACGCGATCGCGGCCTGATCGTCGAATCCTACGTTCTGCAGGACGGTCGGAGCGTAGTAGATGATCGTGTTGATCCCCATGAACTGGCACAGCATGGCGATGCCGATGCCGACGATGAGGATGGGGCGGACCCAGGGCTCACGTAGAACCTCCAGGGCAGTCCTGCTGCCTGAGGCCTGTTCGGCTTCGTGAGTGAGTCGGATCTCCGTATATTCACGCTCGGCCTCCTCCTGAGTGCGGTCGTAGAGGAGCACGTCCATGGCCTCGTCATCCCGGCCTTTGAGTACCAGCCAGCGTGGTGTTTCCCAGATGAACAGCAGCCCCACGGTGAACAAGATGCTGGGGAAGACGGAGAATCCGAGCATCCACCGCCATGACTCCAAGGGGGCAAAGACCATGCCGATGAGGAACCCGAGGAACTGTCCGATCACGATGGAGAGAGCGTAGAGGCCGGTGACGCGCCCCCTGATCCGTGCCGGAGCGATCTCGGAAAGATATACAGGAAGGATAACCGCGGTCAGTCCTGCTCCCAGGCCTGCGATGAAGCGGAAGATGAACAGACTGAATTCTTCCGGAGCCCAGGCCATGCCCGGTGGGGAGAGCGTCAGGAGCACGGCAGTGACCAGGAGGACTTTCCAGCGGCCGTATTTGTCGGCCAGGCGGCCGCCGACTGCCGCGCCGATGACAGCGCCGATGATCAGTCCCGTGGTGACCCAGCCTTCGGCCCAACTGGTGAGGTTGAAGTCTTGGCGGAGGTAGATCAGGGCGGCAGAGATGACTCCGGTGTCGTAGCCCCAGTTGAGTCCGCCCAGCGCGCCGAAGATGTAGATGATGAGTGCGCTTCGTCGCCTGCCTGACCTGTGTGAGGCAGGGGAGAGATTGGTCGTTGTTCGCTGTGCCATGGGGACCTCATGCTCGTTCAGTGTCCTGCTTCATGTGATGCGACTCACGCTAGCCATATAATTCTTATATGTCTAGACATTCGTAGTATTCCTCGTTTGATCTCATGAGGTGGGAGGAACAGACCCAGTCCCCCGTTTCCCCTGTGAGAGGTCTACGATGGTGGGCCGAGCGTTCGGAAAGTTCTGGAGGGTGTGGAAGTCTATGGATGGCGTGCTGATGGGGTTCAGCGTCATCGCCGTTCCCGTGGTCATCGGGGTGGTCGCCTGTCTGCTCGCCCCGGAGACGGCGCAGAAGATGCGCACCGGCATCACGCCGCTGGTGTACTTCATCGCGAATCCGCTGCTGATGGTGACCGTCGTCGCTGATACTGACGTCCGCGCGGTGGCCGGTATCTACACGCCTCTGGCGCTGGCCCTGGCGCTGATTTCCGCGGCGGTGTTCACCCTGTACGGGGTGTTGGCGCGGCGCTCGCGGGCGCAGATCGCCGTCGGGGCGATGTCGGCTTCGTACGCGAACGCGGGGAATATGGGTGTGCCGATCGCTCTGTACGTCGTCGGTTCAACGGCGCCGGTGGTGGCCGTGCTGTTGGCGCAGCTGCTGTTCCTTGCGCCGCTCTACATCACGGTGTTCGGGCTGATCCGCGGGGCGGAGTCCGGGGAGACCAGTGCGCGGCGTCGGGCGGGGACTATCGTCCGCTCGGTGTTGAACCCGATCACCCTGGGTGTGGTGGTCGGGGCGGTCCTGTCGTTGGCGCGGTGGCGTCCGCCGGAGATGCTGTGGGAGCCGGTCACGATGATCGGGCAGTCGTCGATCCCGTTGATGCTGCTGGCTTTCGGCATTGCGCTGGCCCAGCAGCGGCCTTTCGCTGAGCGCAGCGCGATCGGTGACGACGTCGTCGGGATCTTCTGCAAACTGGCGGTGATGCCGGTGGCCGCGTGGGTGCTGGGTGGTCCGGTGTTCGGGCTGAGCGGTGCGGAGCTGCTGGGTGTGGTGGCGATGGGTGCGTTGCCGACTGCGCAGAACGTGTTCATCTTCGCCGCGCATCACGGGATGCCGACCACTACTGCCAAGGACATCACGTTCGCGACGTCGGTGCTGTCCCTGCCGGCAGTCATGCTTGCCGCCTGGCTCCTCGGCGCCTAAACCCCTATCGAGAATCCCTGGCTTTGTGAGGAATCCCGTGGAACATGCCGCGGGATTCCTCACAATCCCAGGGATTGTTGCGGCCTCAGGGTGAGTTATCCACAGAAGCCACGGGTGAACCTGCACACCTGACACGAGTCAGCGATGCTCGAGGGATGCACCAGACATCGGACACCACCCTGACCGACGGGCTCATCAGCGTCCGCGGCAACGACGACGGCGGCCGTCGACGTCGGCGACTCAGCGACGCGAACGCCCGCGGAGAACTGCTGCGCCTGGACCGGGGCGTCTACGTCGACCCCAGCCTTTGGCTCAGCGCCGCTCCGTGGACCCGCCACCTCCTGACAACGCGGGCTCACGCGCTCACCCAACCAGGCGCGGTCTTCTGCCGGGAGACGGCCCTGTCACTGCACGGCTTCCCCCTGCTCAGGGCGCCGCAGTACGTCCACGTCCGCACCGGCAGCCGCTCGAACACCGGGCGCCGTCGTGCCCAGCAGATGGTCTCGCCTGCGGTGAGCCGGAATGTGCTGGCCCGGCATGAGGACGGCGGGCCGCAGGGCCGCGGCCTTCAGGAACGTGATCTGGTGCCCCCGGCGGTGAAGAAAGTCCTCGTCGCCGGCGGGGCTGGCCGCCGTCGTCGCCCCTTTCACCGGCCTGCCCTGCACTTGGACGACCAGGGGCTCATGGCGGAATCGCTGATCCATGTCCTCGGTGACACGGTCCCGCGGATGACGGCGGTGGAAAGCGCAGTGGTTCTCGACGCCGCGCGTTCGAGCGCGCGCTGCGGTCCGGCGATCAGCCAGCGGGAGGTCGAGGAGGCGATGCTGCCGTGGGCCAGTGACGCGGTGATGCGGCGGTGGAAGAATGCGTGGCAGCTCGCCGATCCTGGGGCCGAATCGGCGGGGGAGTCGGTGTCCCGCATCCTGATGCTGGAGGCAGGTTTCCAGGTGCCGCAGACCCAGAAGAAGATTCGCATGCCCGATGGGCGGCTCGTGCGGGTGGACTTCTTCTGGCCGGAGGTCGGCCTCATCGGTGAGTTCGACGGGATGGAGAAGTACTCGCGCTCGCGCGACTTCTCCGGGCTGACCCCGGCGCGCGTCGTCGAGGAGGAGAAAGTCCGTGAGGATGAGCTCCGGGCCCTGGGGCATCGCGTCGTGCGTTGGACCTGGGGTCAGATGGTGCATCAGCGGCGGCTGCCGGAGATTCTGCTACGGGCCGGGGTGCCCCGCCCGCATGTTTCCCGCACTTTGTGAGTAATCCCGCTGTACATACGGCGGGATTACTCACAAAGCCAGGGATTCTCGATACTTAGGAGGTGCGGCGGCGGAGTTCTTCCACCATCTGCGGGATCACCTCGAACAGGTCCCCGACGACGCCGAAGTCCGCGATCTCGAACACTGGCGCGTCCTCATCCTTGTTGATCGCCACAATGGTCTGCGCGGTCTGCATCCCTGCGCGCTGCTGCACCGCCCCGGAGATCCCGGCGGAGAGGTAGAGCTGCGGGGAGACGGTCACCCCGGTCTGCCCCACCTGCGCGGCGTGGTCGATCCACCCGGCATCAGTGGCCGCGCGGGAGGCGCCGATCGCCGCACCGAGCACATCGGCGAGCTCCTCCAGCGGGCCGAAGTTCCCGTCCACGCCGCGGCCCCCGGCCACGACGATCCGCGCTTCGGTCAGCGCCGGACGCTCAGAGGCCTCCAGCTCCGTACGCTCCAGAACCTCCACACCACCAGCACCGGTACCAGCGCCAGCGCCGCTACCAGCACCGGACGCCGACACCGGCAGAGCCGTCACCTCCGGCACCGCGCCCTGGGCGAGATCGGCCTCCACCGCGTTCGGCTTCACCGTGGCCACCAGCGGGCCCTGAAGCACCCGCGCTGAGGTGGTGTAGCTGCCGGCCAGCACGGATTTGTGCACGCTCAGCCCCGCCGCCCCGGCCGAGGCGTCGCCCTCGATGCCGACGGCGTCGGTGATCAGCCCGGCATCGAGCCGCACCGCCAGCCGGGCCAACGCATCGGTGGAGTCCGCCGTATCCGCGCCGAGCACGACGGCGGCGCCGGACTGCTGCACCGCGGTCTCCAGCAGGTCCACCAGCGCCGGATCCGGCGCAGCGATCTCCTCAGATCCGGTCCACACCGCCTCGATGCCCTGATAGGCCAGGGCCGCTGCGGGCTCGGCCGTCCCGGTGACCACATGGGTCTCACCCAAGGAAGCGGCCAGGGTCAGCAGCTCCTGCTGACCCGAGCTCAGCGTCTCGGGCACCGCGTCGAAGAACACCAGCACAGCACTCACAGCACACGCTCCTTTGCGAGGAACTCGACGATCTTCTTCCCGGCCTCACCGTCATCGGTGATGATCTCCCCGGCCTCGCGCGGCGGGCGCGGGTCCGCCGTCGCCACCTGCGTCTTCGAGGCGACGTCGGCGGCGGAGAGGCCGAGGTCCGCCAGCGCCCACGTGGTTGTGGGCTTCTTCTTCGCCGCCATGATGGCCTTGAAGTTCGGGTAGCGCGGGTCATTGGCCTGATCGGTCACCGAGAGCACCGCCGGCAGCCCGGCACGCACCTTCTGCTGCTCGGAGGCGGAGATGCGGTCGACGACGACGGCCTCGCCCTCGACGGAGATGCCGGTGGCCTGGGTGACCAGCGAGACGCCCAGCCGCTCAGCCAGCTGCGCGGGCACTGCGGAGGTCTCGCCGTCGTCGGAGGCCATGCCGGTGAGCACCAGCCGTGCGGCCTCGGCGTCAGCCTCGGTGTCCTCATCGCCGGAGGCGAAGGCCTGCTCCACTGCCGCGCGCAGGGCTGTGGAGGTGGCGGCGACGTCGGCGCCTGCCAGGGCGTCATCGTTGAGGTGGAAGGCGTCATCCGCGCCGATCTGCAGGGCCTTCTTCGCCGCAGCGGAGGCGCCGGCGGGCCCAACGGTCAGCGCGGTGACCCGCACGGGACGCTCAGTGGCCTCACGGATCTGCAGGGCGGCCTCGAGCGGGTACTCGTCGAGCTCGCTGAGCACCCCGCCGGAGCGATCGATGCGCTGATCCTCGGCGATCCGCCGCTCCAGCTGGTAGTCAGGGACCCACTTGACCAGGACGATGATGTGCAAAGGCGTCGCAGCCGCCGATTCTGGCATGGTGCTGGACTCGCCTCCCTCCGATGGATGTGCCGTCACTGGACCATCAGGCGTCGTCTACCGGACGCAGCCGATGGCCCCCGCCCGCGCATACCGCCCGGCCGAGCCAGGCTCGGCCGGGCGGTACCGACGGACGGCTGTGCAGCTATGGTGTCACGGATCCAGGTGCCGGTCATCACAGCGCAGCTGCTTCCGGCAGGTTCCCCGGCCTATCCGGCAGGTTCTCAGGTTGACGAGGTCAGCTCATCGGGGGCCTCGAACCGGAGGATCGCCGCGATGCCGTCCTGCAGCTCGGAGCTGACCAGCCCGAGGGAGGAGTCGATCTGTGCGGCTGCGGCGAGCAGCCGGGCCTCATCCTGACCGGGGTGCTCGGTGTGCAGCACCAGAGTGTCGATGGCGCCCATCTGCGCGGCCCGGGCCACGGCCTCGGCGCCCTCGACGGCTTGGTTGTGCGCCTTGGCCTGCTCGAACCGGCCGTGGGTGTCTCCAACAGACTGCTCGGCGTAGGCGGCGGCGATCCGCCCCAGCTCCTGGCTCAGGGCCTCTTCGGCGCCGTCGTCCTCAGCGCCGCCCCGGTCGGTCTCGACCAGGATCTCCTGCAGCTCGGGGGAGAGCCCCTCGCGCAGTGCGCTGCGGCCCTGCACCTCTCCGGCGAGGACGAAGACGTCCGGGCGGCGACGCCGGGCGATGCGGTCCAGGGACTCGGCGATGTCCTTGGCGTTGCGTTTCACGGCCTCATCAGAGCGGTTCTGGATGGTGGAGAACGCGCCTTCAGTGGGTTTCTGCACCGGTGCGTTCGACGAGCCGCTGACCTCGCGTTCCAGTTCGTTCAGCGTCTGCTCCTGGGAGGCGACGACGCGACGCAGCACCGCCCCTTCTTGGTCGGTGATAGCGACGAGCATATCCACGCTGGAGGCGCGCTCGCGCAGGTAGGCGCCGAGCTGCGGGTGATCAGCCCAGTGGGCGGCGTCGCCCGCGCCGAGGGTGGCGTCCCAGGCGGTGTTCATCAGGACCTTCTGCGCGTCGGCGACCAGTACGCGCCCGTCGGCCTGGACCTCAGTGATGTCCTCGACCATGATCGCGGCGTCGAGGGCCTCCAGCGTGGTCTCGTCGGCTCCGGCCTCAGCCAGCTGAGTTCGCAGCTGGTCCCAGCGCAGCCGGATCTGATGCTCGGCGTCCTCGGTGGGGGAGCCGGATTCTAAATAGACGGTGGCGAAGGGGCCGTCGGTGTCGAGAAGGGGTTTCAGTGCGTCCAACGTCATCGTGTGGGCTCCTGGTGCGGATCGGGGAAGATCGATTGATCACTTGGGAAAGGTCAGCGGCGAAGCGGTGACGCCATCTCCAGCGGTGGCTGGTGGGCCGCTGATCTGTGGTCCGTTCTCCTGCGAGGCTATCGGCCCGGAGGGGCCTTTGGCCACCGAGGATGGCATATCGCCCCAGGTCAGGGGCTTGCCGGGTAGCCGGCGACCGTCGACGCTATGCCTGTGCGGCTAATTGTCTGGACAATAGGACAGGCGGGGGAGCAGAGTGGTGTTCGACACATCACAGCATGCCGGGTGCGCCCCGGAAGCAACCGCCCACGAGGAAGAGGACCTCATGCCCGAGACCTCCCCGGCAGCTCCCGCCGTCGCCGAGGACGGCACTGCCTCACCCCTGCTGATCGGCACCGCTCCGGACTCCTGGGGCGTCTGGTTCCCCGATGATCCCAAGCAGACTCCCTGGCAGCGGTTCCTCGATGAGGTGGCCGAAGCCGGTTACCACTACATCGAGCTCGGCCCCTACGGCTATCTGCCCACTGATCCGCAGCGCCTCGCCGATGAGCTCGCCGCCCGTGATCTGAAAGTCTCCGCCGGCACCGTGTTCACCGCCTTCCACAGGGGCCGGGACGAGGCGGCGGCCGCCTGGGAACCAGCCCGGCGTGTCGCCGAGCTCACTGCCGCCGTCGGTGGTCAGCACATCGTCGTCATCCCGGCGATGTACCGCGACGACGTCACCGGTGAGGAGGTGGAGCCGGGCACGCTGACAGCCCAGCAGTGGAACGATCTCTTCGCCGGTCACGACGAGCTCGGCCGGGTGCTGCAGCAGGAGTACGGCCTGCACCAGCAGTTCCACTCGCACGCTGATTCCCACGTCTGCTCCCAGCAGGAGATCCTGCGGTTCCTGGAGGGCACGGACCCTCAGTACGTGAACCTCTGCCTGGATACCGGCCACGCCGAGTACGGCGGAGCCTCCTCAGCCGAGCTGATCCGCAGCCATCCGGAGCGGATCGGCTACCTGCACCTGAAGCAGGTGGATCCCGAGGCCATGAGGAAGGTCCGCGCCGAGGACCTCACCTGGGCACAGGCCAACAGCGCCGGTGTGATGGTGGAACCGCCGCAGGGCAAGCCGGACTTGGCCGAGGTCATCGACGAGCTCGAAGCCCTGGACCGCTCCCTGTACTGCATCGTCGAGCAGGATATGTACCCCGTCGGCTCGTTTGAGATCCCCCTGCCCATCGCCACCCGCACCCGCCGCTATCTCTGCGGCTGCGGATCGCGCACCCGAATCCGCTGAAGGAGCACAGATGAGTCACGAACTGATCACTATGGGCCGCATCAGCGTCGACGTCTATCCCCAGGACATCGGCGTCGGGCTTGAGGACGTCGAGACCTTCGGCAAATACCTGGGCGGTTCTCCCACCAACGTGGCGGTGGCCGCGGCCCGGTACGGGCGCCGCGCAGCGGTGATCACCCGCACCGGTGATGACCCCTTCGGCGAATTCCTGCGCAGCGAACTGCGCCGGTACAACGTCGCTGAGCAGTGGGCGAGCCCGGTCCGCGGCCTACCCACGCCGGTCACATTCTGTGCGATCCGCCCGCCGGAGGACTTCCCGCTGTACTTCTACGGGCGGAGCCCCACGGCCCCGGATTGGGAGATCCGACAGGACGAGGTGGACGTGGCCGCCGTTGCTGAGGCCGGCATCTTCTGGACCACGGTCACCGGCCTGGCCCGGCCGACCTCACGGCAGGCGCAGGTCGCCGCGCATCAGGCCCGGCCCCGGGAGGCGCTCGCCGAGGGCCAGCACACCGTGCTTGACCTGGACTATCGGCCCATGTTCTGGGAGTCCGCGCAGCAGGCGCGTGAGCAGATCGAGCGTATCCTGCCGCAGATCACCGTGGCGGTGGGCAACCGCGAGGAGTGTGCGGTCGCCGTCGGTGACGGCAGCGCCGATGAGCAGGCCGACCGTCTCTTGGAGGCCGGGGTCCGGCTGGCGGTGGTGAAGCTGGGCTCCGAAGGTGTCATGGCCGCGACGCCGGAGCGGCGCGTGATCTCAGCCCCGGTGCCGATGGAGACGGTGAACGGCCTCGGCGCCGGTGATTCATTCGGTGGGGCGCTCTGCCACGGCCTGCTCAGTGGCTGGGACTTGGAGCAGGTGCTCGATTTCGCCAATGCCGCCGGGGCCCATGTGGCCTCCCGGATCGCCTGCTCCGAGGCGATGCCTGCCTCTCAGGAGGTCCAAGCGCTGCTGAGAGCTCACGGGCGTCGGGTTCCTCAGGAGGTCGCATCATGAGTTGGACACCGCCGCAGGTCCCAGCGCCGGGGGATGACGATCCGCGCCGGTATGAGGTGCTGACCCAGATCCGTGTGGAGGACCCTGAGGCCGTGTCTCGGGCCGCCGGTGCGCGCCGGCGTCATCCCGGGCCGGTGTACGGGCGGCAGAGCTTCATCATCGCCGCCGACCACGCCGCCCGCGGTGCACTGGCGGTGCGCGGGGAGGCGTTCGCGATGGCGGACCGCCGCAGCCTGCTGGACCGGCTGCGCCTGGCACTGGCCCATCCCGCCGTCGACGGCGTTCTGGCCTCCCCGGATGTCCTCGATGACCTGCTCCTTCTGGGCGCGCTTGAGGGGAAGATGATCTTCGGCTCGATGAACCGCGCCGGTCTGCCCGGTCTGGTCAATGAGCTCGATGATCGGTTCACCGGTCACACCGCAGAGGCGTTGGCCGCGCTGGGTGCTGACGGGGGCAAGATGCTGCTGCGGATCGGCTTCGAGGATCAGCACACCCCGGCGATGCTCGAATCGACGGCGCAGGCGGTCGATTCTCTGCATGAGCATGACCTGCTGGCCATGGTCGAGCCGTTCCTCTCCCGGACGGAGAGTTCCGGGGTGCGCAATGACCTCAGTCCGGATGCGGTGATCCGTTCGGTGGCCATCGCCCAGGGCCTGGGGGGCTCCTCGGCACGGACCTGGATGAAGCTGCCCGTCGTCGAGGGGATGGAACGGGTGATGGCCTCTACCACGCTGCCCAGGGTGCTGCTCGGCGGGGACCCCACCGGGCGCACGGACGAGGTTTTCGAGACCTGGCGTAGGGCGCTGGCCCTGCCCGGGGTCCAGGGCCTGACAGTGGGGCGCACATTGTTGTATCCGCAGGATGGTGATGTCACTGCGGCGGTGGAGGGTGCGGCCTCGCTGCTGAAGAACACCTCCCCGGACCAGAGTCCGAGCACCGCTGAGGCGGCCCCGGCACATACGGAGGAGATCTCATGAGTACGCGCACGATGTCAGTCGCCCAGGCCGTCGTGGAGTTCCTCGCGAACCAGCACACCGTCGACGTCATCGATGGCGAACGGGTCAGGATGCGGACCATCCCCGGGATGCACGGCATCTTCGGGCACGGCAACGTGGCCGGGGTGGGTCAGGCGCTGAAGCAGGCGCAGGTGCTGGAGCCGGGCCTGATGCCGTACCACCAGGGCCGCAATGAGCAGGGGCTGGTGCATCAGGCGGTGGGGTACGCCCGGCACACCCGGCGTCGGCAGACCTACGCGGTGACCGCGTCCATCGGCCCCGGGTCCACGAATATGGTCACCGGTGCCGCCCTGGCGACGACGAACAGGCTGCCGGCCCTGCTGCTGCCCTCGGATGAGTTCGCTACCCGGCTGCCTGATCCGGTGCTGCAGCAGTTGGAGCGTCCGGATGCCTATGACATCACCTGCGCTGACGTGTTCCGCCCGATCAGTCGGTTCTTCGACCGGGTGAGCCGTCCCGAGCAGCTGTTCTCCTCCCTGCTGAATGCGATGCGCGTGCTCACCGATCCGGCGGAGACCGGCGCGGTGACGGTGTCGCTGCCGCAGGACGTCCAGGCCGAGCGCCTCGAGGTGCCGGAGGCGTTCCTGCAGCCCCGGGATTGGCGGATCCGCCGTCCGGAGCCGGAGGAGGTGGATGTTGCTGATGCCGTGGAGGTGATCCGCTCGGCGAAGCGTCCGCTGATCATCGCTGGCGGCGGTGTCCACTACGCCCTGGCCACGGAGAAGCTGAGCCGCCTGGCGGAGGGGACCGGCATCCCGGTCTCTTATACCCAGGCTGGTGTGGGCACTCTGGACTGGGATCACCCGCTGTGCCTGGGAGCCATCGGTTCCACAGGGTCTACTGCCTCGAACACCTATGCCGCGGAGGCCGACGTCGTCATCGGCATCGGCACCCGGTACGAGGACTTCACCACCGCCTCGATGACGGCCTTCCAGCACCCGGCGGTGCGTTTCGTGAACATCAACGTCGCCGGATTGGACGCCTATAAGGTCGGGGCGGCGGTGCAGATGGTCGCGGATGCGGGGCGGGCGATGCCGCGGGTGGAGCAGGGGCTGGCCGCGGTCGGCTGGCACGCTTGCGAGGACGTCGCCCCGCTGGTGCAGCGGCTCAAGCAGCGCTGGGACAGCACAGTGGATGCGGCGTTCACCGCCCGGAACCAGCCGCTGCCCGCGCAGAACGAGGTCATCGGTGCGGTCAACGCCGCCATGCAGAGCCGCGACGTCGTCGTCTGTGCGGCCGGCTCCCTTCCCGGGGATCTGCACAAGATGTGGCGCGCCAAGGATCCCTATGGCTATCACGTGGAGTATGCCTACTCGTGCATGGGCTATGAGATCGCCGGAGGGCTGGGGCTGAAGCGAGCGACCATCGCTGAAGCCGCGCAGGGGGATTCCGCGCCCCGGGATGTGCCCCGGGATGTGCCTCGGGATGTGGTCGTCATGGTGGGTGACGGCTCCTATCTGATGATGCACACAGAGCTGGTCACCGCGGTGGCCGAAGGCATCAAGCTGATCGTCGTCCTGCTGCAGAACCACGGCTACGCCTCTATCGGAGCGCTGTCTCAGGAGCTGGGCTCGCAGCGGTTCGGGACCAAGTACCGCTATCTGGATGGTGAGAGCTTCTCCTTCGACGGGGGCTCCGCGCTGCCGGTGGACTTGGCCACCAATGCCGAATCCCTGGGTGTGCATGTCACACGTGTCGATGCCGGAGCCGATGTCATCGACCGGCTGGGACACGCCGTGGAGGAGGCCAAAGCCCGGCCTGAAGGCAGCGGCCCGGTGCTGATCCACGTGGAGACCGACCTCTACGAGGACGCCCCGAGCTCGGAGTCCTGGTGGGACGTCCCTGTCACGGGCGTCTCCCGCCTGGAGTCCACCGGGCAGGCCTATGAGACCTACTCGGACCAGAAATCGCGTCAGCGGAGGCATCTGGGTCCTGAGCTGACTACTGATGAGAGGAATCTGTGATGGTTGCTGAGATCGTGCATTGGATTGATGGGGCTCGTGATGAGGGGTCGGGTTCGGCTCGGCAGGAGGTGTTCAACCCGGCGACTGGTGAGGTGACGGGGAGTCTGCATTTAGCTGATGGGGATGACCTGCAGCGGGTGGTGGGTGTGGCTCGTCGCGCGGCGGACAGTTGGGGCGAGGTGTCGTTGTCGAAGCGGATGGGAGTGTTGTTCGCTTTCCGTGAGTTGGTGAAGCGGCATACTGACGAGTTGGCCGCGTTGGTGACGGCGGAGCACGGCAAGGTGCTCTCTGATGCGGCGGGTGAGGTGGCCCGGGGGCTTGAGGTGGTGGAGTTCGCCTGTTCGATGCCGCAGAGCGGGAAGGGTGAGTATTCGGATCAGGTCTCGACCGGTATTGATGTGTTATCCTTCCGGCAGCCGTTGGGGGTGGTGGCGGGTATTACCCCGTTCAATTTCCCGGTGATGGTGCCGTTGTGGATGGCTCCGGTGGCGATCGCGACGGGTAATGCGTTCATCCTCAAGCCCTCGGAGCGTGATCCTTCGGCGTCATTGCTGATCGCGGAGTTGTGGCGCCAGGCTGGGCTGCCTGATGGGGTGTTCCAGGTGCTGCATGGGGGTAAGGAGACGGTTGATGGGCTGTTGACTCATGAGCTGGTCGATGGTGTCTCGTTCGTGGGGTCGACTCCGATCGCGAAGTATGTCCATGCCACGGCTACTGAGCATGGTAAGCGGGTCCAAGCGTTGGGTGGGGCGAAGAATCATGCGGTGATCATGCCTGATGCTGATCTGGATCTGGCGGCGGATCATCTCTCGGCGGCGGCGTTCGGTTCTGCCGGGGAGCGGTGCATGGCGATCTCGGTGGCGGTGGCTGTTGGTGAGGCGGCTGATGCGCTGGTGGAGAAGGTCTCTGCCCGGGCTCGGGATATCCGTGTCGGTGACGGAACACAGGCCTCTTCGGAGATGGGTCCGGTGATCACTGCTGCCGCGCGGCAGCGTGTGCACCGGATTATCGGGGAGGCTGAGCAGGCCGGTGCCGCGGTGGTCGTCGATGGCCGTGATCTGGTGGTCGCTGGCCGACAGGATGGTTTCTTCATCGGCCCGAGTGTCATCGATGGGGTGCGTGAGTCGATGTCGGCTTATGAGGAGGAGATCTTCGGCCCGGTGTTGGCGGTGGTGCGGGTGCAGTCTCTTCAGGAGGCGATCCAGGTGATCAATGCGAATCCCTATGGCAACGGTACGGCGATCTTCACCGGTTCTGGCAGTGCGGCCCGGACGTTCCAGCGTCAGGTCAGTGTGGGGATGGTCGGGATCAATGTGCCGATCCCGGTGCCCGCGGCGCAGCATTCCTTCGGTGGGTGGAAGGACTCGCTGTTCGGTGAGCACCATATCTATGGGCCTGATGGTCTGCGGTTCTATACCCGGGGCAAGGTCATCACTCAACGGTGGCCTCATGAGAACGATGAATCACATGCCTCGATGAATTTCCCCTCCTCAGGAGACTGAGCGCGGTGGTGGAGGGTCCTCTCGGCGGTGTCGGCCGCAGAGAGGACCCTCCGCCTTACTGCTAAAAGCCATGACGTCCATATGTCTAGACAAAAGCTGTGACGCCAGTTACAGTGAGTGCAGTCACACAGACCTGACCCTCATCCAGGAGGCACGAATGACCGCTGGTCACTCCCGCGATATGCGCGTCGGCATCGTCGGTGCCGGCCGAATGGGCGCCGATCACATCCGGCGCATCGGTCATGACATCCTGCGTGCCCGGGTGGGTGCCGTCGTCGACGTCGACCGTGAACGAGCCGAGGCCGCCGCCGCTGACGTCGGGGGCGCTCCCGTCTTCGGATCTGTGACAGAGATGCTCGAGGCCCAGGCCGTCGACGCCGTCATCCTGGCCACTCCCGGCTTCCTCCACGAAGAGGACCTCGGCCGGCTCCTGGCAGCAGGGGTCCCGACGCTGTGCGAGAAGCCGCTGACTCCCGATGCCGAATCCGCCCTGCGGGTTGTGCAGGCGGAGGTCGCGGTCGGGCGCCAGCTCATCCAGGTCGGTTTCATGCGCCGGTTCGACACCGGATACCAGCAGCTGCGTCAGCTCATCACCTCCGGTGAGCATGGCCGACTGCTCATGCTCCACCATCAGCACCGGAATCCGGTGCCTCCTCCCGGCTTTACCGACGAGATGATCATCCAGGACTCTGTGGTCCACGAGTTCGACGCCATCCGCTACTTCACCGGGGAGGAGACCGTCGACGTCGATGTGCGTATGGGGTTGCCGTCCTCGCGAGCCGTCGAGGGTCTGCATGATCCTCAGCTGGTCACCGTGCAGACCAGCAGCGGCATTCTGGCCACTGTGGAGATCTTCGTCTCTGCGCAGCTGGGCTACCAGGTCCATACCCAGGCCTCGTTCGAAGCGGCGTCAGTGCGGATCGGTGAGTCCTCCACGCTGCAGCTCACCGCAGGTGGACGGGCAGGCTCAGCAGTCGATGAGAGCTTCGTCCCGCGTTTCCGGGAGGCATATGACCGTGAGGTGCAGCGGTGGGTCGATGCCGCCCGCCGTGGGGAGATCGATGGTCCCAGCGCCTGGGACGGCTACGCTGCCGCCGCCTGCTGTGAAGCCGGCGTCGAGAGCCAGCGCACCGGTGCACGGGTCACCGTGGAACTGGCCGAGACCCCTGGCCTCTACACCTGAGACGCACCCCCGAAGGTCCATCCGCCTGCGCCGGATGCGCTCACCACACCGACCTACCACGCAGCTGAGGAGCCGTCGATGAAGATCGCACTCGACCCCACCCCCTTCCACCATTCTCACGACCTGCTGGACTTTCCCTACCTCGCCGCTGAGCTGGGTTTCGAGTGGCTTCAGCTCACACCCCATGCGGACCTGATCCCGTTCTTCCGGCATCCCAAGGCCGATGACGCGCTCGTGCGTCAACTGCGTGCCAACCTCGACGACGCCGGCGTCGGGGTCGCCTCGATCCTGCCCGTGCAGCGCTGGTCCTCCCCGGAACCCGCCCAGCGGGAGGCCGCCGTGCGCAACTGGCGGCGGGCCGTGCAGATCGCCGTGGACCTGGGTGTGACGCAGATGAACACCGAGTTCTCAGGCCGGCCCGAACGCGCTGAGGAGTCCGAGGCGGCGTTCTACCGCTCGATGGAGGAGCTGGTCCCACTCTTCGAGTCCGAGGGGATACACGTCGCCGTCGATCCGCATCCTGATGACTTCGTCGAGCGCGGAATCGAGGCCTGGCGTGTGATCCGCGGCGTCAACTCTGCGCAGCTTGGCTTCGTCTACGTGGCACCGCACACCTTCCACATGGAAGACCCCATGGACGCGATCCTCGACGTCGTCGGGAACCGCCTACGGGTGGTCCACGTGGCTGACACCTTCGATCACCGGCGGTCCCACGGGCTGCGCTACATCACCAACCCGCCCGAGTCCCCCGCGCGTGTGCACCAACATCTGCGCGTCGGTGACGGCGACGTCGACTGGGACGCCTTCTTCGGCGAGCTCCAGCGCAACGGCTTCTATGACCGTGCGGACAGCGTCATGGTGACCAGTGTCTTCGCGGAGAACGAGAACGCCCATGAGGTGTCGAGATACCAGCTGGAGCAGATGCGGAGCCGGGTCTCCGCAGCTCGGGCCTGAACAGTGGAGGACCTCTGAGGCATCGCGGCGGCCAGGTCCGGTCGGCGGGGTGCACAGGAGAAGATCGAGGAGCTATGACCACACACGAATCCACGCCGCCCGAGGGCGGGCAGCCCTCCTCAGGCGCCACAGCTTCGGCGCCGAGCACCGCTGAGGCTCGGCCGGTATCGACGCGCAAGAAGAATGCGATGTTCATCTACCTCTTCGGCGCGCTGGGCGGGCTGAACTGGGGTTATGACACCGGAGTCATCTCGGCCGCGCTGGTCTACCTGCGGCGTGACTTCGAACTGAGCAGCTGGGTGGAAGGCTGGGTCGTGACCGGACTGATCGTCGGTGCGGTGCTCGGCGCCGCCGTCGGCGGTCGGCTCTCCGATAGGTACGGCAGATGGAAGGTCCTCTTCGCCACAGCGGTGATCTTCATCATCGCTCCGTTGGGTATGGCCTGGGCGCCGGAGGCGGTGACTCTGTTCATCTTCCGTTTCGTGGCAGGTCTGGGCGCCGGACTCACCGCAGTGATCCTGCCGGTCTATCTCTCAGAGATCGCCCCGGCGAAGATCCGCGGCAAAGTCACCGCGCTGTATACCTTGGCCATCGTCTCCGGTCAGTTCCTCGGGTTCATCATCGGCCTGGCGTTCGCGCCTCTGGAGTCGTGGCGGTGGATGCTGGGGCTCTCGGTGGTGCCGTCGCTGTTGTTCGCCGTCGGGCTGTTCTTCATCTGGGAGACTCCGCGCTGGCTGGTGCTCAAAGGCCGCGATGCCGAGGCACGGCAGGTGCTGCTCTATGATCGGACCCCCGATGAGGCGGAGCGTGAATACGCGGAGATCCGGGCGATCCACGAAGCCGAGAAGGCAGCCGGCGGGACCACGCTGAAGGTGCTGATGGAGCCCTGGGTGCGCCCGATCCTCTTCGTCGGGCTCGGTTTGGCGATCCTGCAGCAGATCATGGGTATCAACACGATCATCTACTACGCCCCGACGGTGCTGCAGAACGTCGGCTTCACCGACCAGGCCGCGATCGCCGCCAACCTGATCATCGGTGTGATGAACGTACTGGCCATCTGCCTGGCGTTGCGTTACGCAGACCGTTGGGGGCGTAAGCCGCTGCTGATGGCCGGAGCCGTCGGGACGTTCCTGAGCCTGGGCATCCTCGCTGCCGTCAACCTGCTGCTGCCGGCTCCGGATGGTTTCGGATTCGTCGGGATCGTCACGCTGACGTGCATGGCGCTCTACATCTTCCTCTTCCAGATGAGCTGGGGATCCATCGTCTGGGTGATGCTGGGCGAGATCTTCCCGTTGGGGATCCGTGCGGCGGCGATGGGCGTGGCGACCACGGCGCTGTGGCTGGCCAACGGTGTGGTGGCGCTGGGCTTCCCGCCGGTGCTCGAGGCGCTGGGGATCGGTGTGCTCTTCGCCGGGTTCTCGGTGATCTGCTTCATCGCGATCCTCTTCACCTGGAAGGCCATCCCGGAGACGAAGGGCCGCAGCCTGGAGGAGATCGAGGAGCGGTTCAAGACCGGGGTCATGCCCACTGTCTCGAAGGTGGCTCGTCGCGGATGAGCTGACGCAGAACCCCATGTAGGGCATCAGAGGACATATGTAGGACCTCTCTAGGACGTCTCTAGGACATCGGAGAACAGGGAGGAATCGTATGCATCTCGGGATCTATACCGCACCATTTCATGACCGTGACCTGCCGGAGACGCTGCGCATCGTCGGATATATGGGGCTCGACGCCGTCGAGCTCAACACCGGCGGATTCCTTCCGCCAGCCCATATTCCGGTGGAGGAGCTGGACCGTGAGCCCAGTGCCGCTCAGCGGTGGTTACGGACTTTCGACGGCACCGGCGTCTCGCTGCAGGGCCTGAACTGCAACGGCAACCCGCTGCACCCTGATCCACGGACTGCGGCGCAGCATCCGGGTGGCCGGTGCCCTGGGGCAGACCCGCGTGGTGACGATGTCAGGACTGCCCGGTGCAGAGCCCGGGGCATCGCAGCCGAGCTGGGTGGTCAACGCCTGGTCATCCCGTGCCCTGGATGTCCTGGAGTACCAGTGGGATGTGCTCACGGAGTTCTGGACGCAGATCGATGCGCTCGCCCGGGAGAACGGGGTGAAGGTCGCCATCGAGCTCCACCCGCAGAACGTCGTGTTCAATCCGCCCAGCTTCCTGGAACTGATCGAGCGGACCGGTGCCACTCACGTCGGTGTGGAGCTGGACGCCAGCCACCTGTTCTGGCAGCAGATGGAGCCCCTCACCGTGGTCGAGCGGCTGGGCAGCCACGTCGTCCACGCCGCGGCGAAGGATGTGCGGATCAACCCAGACGCCGCCTGGCGCGGGGTCTTGGACAACAGCTTCCGCCGGCGGGGCCCGGAGGAGGCGCGTACGCAGATCGGTGCGGAGGAATGGGTCAATGAATGGCCGAGTCCTTCGGCCTGGGATTTCGTGGCACTCGGCCGCGGCCACGACGCCACGTATTGGGGGCGGTTCCTCGAGGCTCTCTCTCGTGTCGATCCCGAGATGGCTGTGCATATCGAGCATGAGGACACCTCGCTCGGGGCCGTAGAGGGAGCCGAAGAGGCCGCCGAGGTGCTGTTGGCCGGTGCACGGCAGGTGGGGATCCGCTGAGTTCCCCCGGACCCGGCTGACACGTGTTGACATGTGTTGGCCGGGATGGTGTCCCTGGTGTTCTGGGGCGCGGTGTCCCTGGTGTGGAGAGGTGCTGGTCGCTGCGTGAGGAGACTGGGCCGAAGCTCGGTCACCCGCCGAAGGGCAGGCGCGGGTCGATCTCCTGGGCGTCCCAGGTCTTGCGGATCCACCCGTGGTGTGGGTCATCGCTGATGAGCCACTGCCGGATGGGGCCGGGGCCGGCCATGACGTTGAGGTAGTACATGTCGTGCCCCGGAGGGGTCATAGCCGGGCCGTGCCAGCCGTAGGGGACCAGGACGACGTCGCCGCTGCGCACCTCGGCGGTGACATCGATCTCGCGGGAGTCCGAGGCGTAGACGCGCTGGTAGCCCATGGGGTCCGCGCCGCCGTCGTCCTCTGCGGGCACCGGCATACCGTCTGCGGTCTGCATCTCGAAGTAGTAGATCTCCTCCAGTGCGGTCTCCCCGTCCTTCTCCTCGTCGTGCTTGTGCGGGGGATAGGAGGACCAGTTCCCGGCAGGGGTGAGCACTTCGCAGACGATGAACCGGTCGGCCTCGAGGGTCGCCGGTGTGCCGAAGTTGTGGACCTCGCGGGAGCAGACCCCGGCACCGCGCAGCTCCACCGGGACCTCGTCGAGGCGGACGTGACGGGTGGGGTAGTGCTGCTGGGCCGCCGCTGAGGCCACGGCGACCCGCCCGCCGGAGGGGGCAGTGAGGGTCAGGGCCTTCTCCACCCCGGTGTAGAGCACGTCGGTCGGCCCGGAGAAGACGGAGCGGCGTCCGGTCAGTTCGAAGCGTTCGCCGTCTGCCTCGACCGTGAATCCCCCGGACAGCGGGATGATGATCCGTTCCTCGGCCTGTGCCTGCAGGTTCAGGCTCGCACCGGCGTCGAGCTGGGCCACACGGATGCCGGTGTGGCGCCACCCCTCGACGGCGGTCTGCGCGTCGGGCGTGCCGAGGTCGAGCTCCCAGCCGTCATGGGCGGTGCTGCCAGCCGGGTGGATCCACGGGGTGGAGGCGGGGTTCGCGGTCATCTCTTGGGTCCTCTCCTGGTCGAATGCTCTGGCAGGCTGGTGCTCGGTCAGTTCATGAGGGTGATGTCGAAGGAGTAGCGGTCGGCGCGGTAGAGGTGGTGGCCGTATTCGGCGGCCGCACCTCGGCTGTCATAGGCGGTGCGTTCCATGGTGACCAGGGGCGCACCGGCTTCGACGTCGAGGATCTCGGCCTGGTCCTTCTCCGCGACGGCGGCGCCGACCGTCTGGTGGGCCATGTGGAAGTCCACGCCGTGGCGGCGGAGCTGATCGTAGAGCCCCTGCGCGGTGAGAGCGTCGACGTCGACGGCTTGGGGGTCGGGCAGCCAGTTCTCCATCAGGGCGAGGGGGCGATCTTCGAGCAGCCGAAGCCGCCTGAGATGCAGCACTTCGGTGCCGGGGCGCAGATCGAGACGTCCGGCGATCTCCTCGTTGGCGGGGATGCGTTCGGCGCTGAGGACTTCCGTGGTGGGTGAGGCGCCCTCGGCCTGGAGGTCATTGAAGAGGCTGGAGAGCTGGAGGCTGCGGTGGACGCGCGGGCCGACGACCTGCGTGCCCACCCCGCGGCGGCGGACGATGAGCCCGTCGCGGACCAGGCGGTCCATGGCCTGGCGCATCGTGGGGCGGGAGAGGTTGTACCGCTTGGCGAGGTCGATCTCGTTCTGCAGTTTGGTCTCCGGCGGCAGCTGGCCCTCCCGGATGGCCTGTTCGAAGGCCGAGGCCACCTGGTGGTACAGGGGCACGGGGGATGAACGATCGAGTGCGATGTCGAGTTCGGCGGGCACAGGTTCCTCCTCAGTGTCTCATGTCAGTTTGTCATGACATTCAAGGAGAGCAAAGGGAGGGCCGGCTGTGTGCGGATGGCTGGGCCGTCGTCGGAGGTTCCGGGGTCAGTCCTGGGGTGGTGAGAATCGCCCTGACGAGGAACGTCACTGGTGGGCCCTGCGGGGCTCGAACCCGCGACCAGCGGATTAAAAGATCCCCTGAGTGGGTTCTGCTGGAATAGGTCGGTGTCGACGAGTGTCCTCTGACCTGGGGTTTTGCAGTTTCTTCTGTCGGTGGGCGTCGCTCGGAATCGGTGGATGTGGAGCAAAATGGCCACCACAATGGCCACCACATTCAGCAGGCCACAGTGTCTCCGAAGACCCCTCCCGCGCCGGGAGTTTGCTTCAACTGGAAGTTATGTTCCAGAACCTCTCATGGTGCCAGTCTGCTGGGAACCCCATCGCTTGCTGAGGGACGGTCGGATAGTCCGAAATCAGGTCATAGAGACGTTGTGACCACGTGAGGTCTGAGGCGGTGGTCAGCAACAGTGATTGGATAGCTGTAAGTCCTGGATATATCCGAATGGGACCGTGCCGAGGGTCGGTGATCTTCCCATGAGATCGCGGCCAAGGAACGGACTTGCTCTTTGGAGCCGTGGGCGCGACACCGAGAACGACATTCCACAAGCGGCCATGGTGGGCACCGATGTTCCGGAACCGCAGAAAAGTCCTCAGCCACGAAGTCAACACTGGTCCGGGGACGCCGAGCTGACGGGCGATGCGGTTCGAGTCTTCACGCTGCTGGAGGTTGTCATAGAGCGACTTCACCTGACCGAAAGTGAGCCCCTCCATCATGATCCAAGAGGGAGGAAACTCCGGTTCGCCATACGTGACCAAGTAATGCTCTAAGGCAGACCGGTAATTGTGCACATCGCCGGGGTCTTCAGGCCGGCCTTCGAGCTGACGTCGGCTACGTTCACTCACCTGATCCAGAAACTCAGAGTGCCGAGCCAAATCTCGGAAATATGACGGCTCGGTGTACCAGAAGGCATCCTGATGCTTCAGTGACATTTCGTCAGTCACTGCGGCCCGCAACCTGACCTCAATGTGCTCCAACGCATCCAGGACGAGGAGCCGGAGCTGGCGGTCAAACGAGTAGAGGCTCATCACATCTTCGAAGGTTGCCCCTGGCTTGAAGTCATGATGATCACGGCCACGCTGGAATGGGACCATGTACGCGGAGAGGCGGTAATAGCCGATGTTGCTGATCTGCTGGGCTGCCTGAGCTTCGTCTGTGATGGCAAGTCCACGGCTTCTGAGCAGATCCACTAACGCAGACGAGCTCAGGGGCGGCTTCTCGAAGCGTCCGCTTCCGCGGGCACGGGGCATTCGTCGCTTCGGCATGTCCTGAGTCTAGTCAGGCGGGAAAGAAAAATCCCCCAAGTTGCGCTTCTCCGAGAGGCGTGGGGGATATGATGACTCCATACTACATGAGATCCAGCTGGCCGCTCGAACCGTGTTGATTTGAGCGGCCAACCTGATGTGGTGGACCTGAGTAGAGAGTTCTCAAACTTCTCTCCATCGGTGAAAACCCTGGCCAGGCGGCTGTCTCGTGGGGTCTACAGACACTGCCGTCGACCGACCGGACCTCGGATTCGGGACTCTCGGGGTCCGCTGGTCCGCTCGATTGGGATGGCTCAAACTTTTCTCGACGCCTCCCAGGTCGATGAGCTGGTGGCGATGTACCTCGGCGGCAAGACGATGCGCGAGGTTGCCGGGCACTTCGATGTGCACCGCACCACGGTGGCGATCCACCTGCGCCGCCGGTCAGTTCCCGTGCGGCGGGGCAAGTTGAGCGCGGCGCAGGTCGCCGAGATCGGCACACTCTACGACCAGGGGTTCACGCTGGCCGAGATCGGCGCGCGCTTCGCTGTCGGTCAGCCCCCTCGGACTTCTGTTCGTCTTGCCTCTATGGCTGCAAACCACCCTGGGGTACACGGCCACCCAGACCGGTCTGCTGCTGGTGCCGATCGCTGTAGGTGCCTTCATTGCCGCTGCCACGACCCCACTTCTGGCAGAGGCATGGGGAACCACCTGGGTGATCCGCTTCGGGCTGCTCACCGAGATCATCGGGCTGGTCTGGCTTGCCGCTGTCGCGACCTCTGAGGTCAGCGGCTGGGCGCTGGTTCCGGCTCTAGCGCTCTACGGATTCGGGGTCGGCACAGCTGACGCGCAACTGCCCAGCCTCGTCTTACGTGACATTCCCGTCGAGCGCAGCGGCCAAGGAGCCGGTGTTCAGACCACCGCCCAGGAACTCGGCTCTGCGATGGGAATAGCGGTGATCGGCACCGTGCTTTTCACCAGCCTTGCTTGGCAACTCGACACCAGCTTGGAAGACCTCGGCATCACCGCAGGGGACCACGAGACGACCACCTCGCTCGTGGTGGACAGCGCGGGTACGGCTATTACCGGTCTCGAAGGAGAGATGCAGGCCATTGCCAACGACGCACTTTCGGCCGCCACCCGCAACGCGGCACTGACCGGCGCGGGCTTCCTCACCCTCGGTCTTATCGCCACGATCTCACTCCGTAACCGCCGCGAGGAGCACACCGAGGACGCACACGCTTCAACGGAAGGGAACCAGCATGACGAGCAACACTGAAGATGAGATGACCCTAGCGACCCGTCCCACCGCAACCGACCGCATCCGCTCGATCTGCATGGGCGCTTCAGCAGCCGCGATGATCCTGGTGCCGACCCTTGGCCCCGTCATCGCGGGCACTGAGGAAGGCGCGGAGGATTTCGACACTGAGATTACGCCACCCGGATATGCGTTCACGATCTGGGCACCGATCTTCGCCGGTGTTGCGGCCAACACCATCCAACATGCTGCACGTCCCGCGACCGAGATCAACCGGCGCACTGGTTGGTGGCTCACCGCCGCTTACAGCGCAAACATCGTGTGGTCGCTCGCGGCACAGTCCGACCGCTTCCGCTACACGCCACTCATTCTTCCCATCGCCGCCGGGTTCGCCCTGATCGGGCATCGCCGTGCACAGAGCGTCGAACTACACGGCACCGACCGCATCGTCTCTCACATCAGCGGATTGCTCTTCGGTTGGACCAGCGTCGCCTCAGTCGTAAACGCATTCGCAATCGGACACAGAGGACGAGGCAGCACAACGAAACGTACGAGCCGAAAACTCGCACGCTACGCACTGGCAGGTGCCGCGGCGGGCATAAGCGCGATCATTGGGACAAGCCGACACGGTCATACGTCAATCGCAGCAGCAAGCGGCTGGGCCATGGCGACCAATGCCGCTAATCCAGAACGCACAAAACATACTCGCGTCATTAACGCCGCATGCGCAGCACTCGTCCTCGGAGCCTGCGGGGTTCGCCGGGTTATTAGCAAAACTAGGAAGAATCGAGGACAATCACCCTGAATGTCATCATGACAAGCCCAGGCGCTCCAGATCAAAATACCTCGAACGAGCGAAAATACACGATCTAGACGCAGCTACCTTGCTGACTCCACAGGGGTTTTGGTCTCCATGTGGACCGGTCAGCGTGATTCTCGGACGGGAGGTCGCCAGGTCAGAACCGCCAGCACGGCTCCGGTTGCGCCGATGGTGGCCAGTACGAGGCCGATCGCGGGTAGTCCGATGGTTGCGCCGAGCACTCCGGCGAGGGGGTAGGTGGCCAGGAAGCAGGCGTGGGAGAGGGAAAATTGGGCGGCGAAGACTGCGGCACGGTTTCGTTCGCTGCTGCCTCGGCGCAGCAGGCGTGGGGAGGGGGTGAGCACGCTCGATGTCGCCGCACCCAGCAGTGCCCAGAGGAATAGCAGCGCGATCCATTGCGACATGCCGTACATCCAGGCGATGACCCCGACTGCGGTGAGGAGCAGCACGGGCAGGGCGATGCCGCCGGTGAGCATGACGGGCCGGTCCGAGACCCGTTCGAGCAGTTTCGGCACGCTCAGGGCGATGATCATCGATCCGGCGCCGTAGGCGGCGAGCATGAGCGCCACGTCGGGTTGGGGGCGGCCGAGGTCTCCTTGGACGAGGACGACGGTGTTGACGATGACCATCGCGGTGGTGGTGGCGACGACGAGGTTGAGTGCCATCAGGCTTCGGAGTTCTCGGTTGGCCCAGAATGCTCGTACTCCTCGGGTGAGCCGGTCGAGGAACCGCGTAGGCGGTGGAGTGTCAATGCGGGGGAAGCGGGCGGCGGCGACGAGGGCGGTGGAGGCGAGGAACCCGATCACGGTGCCGACGAACAGGTTGTGGTAGCTGATAAGCGTCAGAAGCGCGGCGGCGAGCATCGGGCTCACCAGCGATTCCAGGTCGTAGGCGAGCCGGGACAGTGACAGGGCGCGGGTGTAGTCGTTCTCGTCGGGCAGCACCGAGGGGGTCACGGCCTGGAAGGTGGGTGTGAAGGTCGCAGAGGCTGATTGGAGCAGGAAGATCAGCAGGTAGATCTGCCATGCCTCGGTGACGAACGGCAGCGAGACTGCGACGGCGGCGCGGATGAGGTCGGCACCGATGAGCACCGGCTTGCGCGGCAACCGGGCAAGTAGTGCGGTGGTGATCGGGGCGACGGCGACGTAGGCGATCATCTTGATCGACATGGCCACTCCCATGACGACCCCGGCGTCGCCTGCGGCGATGTCGAAGGCGAGCAGGCCGAGGGCGACGGTGAGCAGACCGGTGCCCATCAGTGCGATGATCTGTGCGCTGAACAGTTTCGCGTAGGTCGGGTTGCGCAGTACGGAGATCATGCGCGCACGCTCTGGTCTGTCGGGAGGATCAGGGCGGGGTCACGAACGGAGAGCCTGATGAAGAGCGCCATCGGTCGCCTTGTTGTGAGTCGCGGATCGGTGCTGGAGTTCCTCGATGAGGACGCGGGTGTTCTCGGAGTAGTCCACTGGGACGTGGATGAGCTGCACTCCGCCCTGAGCGAATGCGTCTTCCAGGGCGGGGCCAAGCTGCGCCGCTTCGGTGACGCGGGTGCCGGTGGCGCCGTATGCCCTTGCGTAGGCGACGAAGTCGGGGTTGCGGAAGGTCATGCCATAGTCGGGGAACCCGTCGACGGCTTGTTTCCATCGGATCATGCCGTAGGCGTGGTCATCGAGGATCACCACCACGAGGTCGAGGCCGAGACGGACGGCGGTTTCGAACTCTTGGCTGTTCATCATGAACCCGCCGTCGCCGCAGACGGCCATGACCCGACGACCCGGGTGCAGGAGTGCGGCGGTGATCGCCGAGGGCAGGCCGGCTCCCATAGTGGCCAGGGCGTTGTCGAGCAGGAGCGTGTTCGCTGTGGTGGTGCGGTAGTTGCGGGCGAACCAGATTTTGTACATGCCGTTATCGAGGGCGACGATGCCGTCATCGGGCATGACCTGGCGAACCTGATGCACGATGCGTTGCGGGGTGAGCCGGTCCTCGGTGGCCCGGTCGGCGACCTTTGCGAGGATGCGCTCACGCAGCGGCAGCAGCGCTCCGGCGTGCGGTACGCGGCCGGCGAGTTGTTCGGTGAGGGCGTGCAGGGTGTGGTGGAGATCACCGATGACTTCCAGTTGCGGGGTGTAGACCTCTTCGACGGTGGCAGGCTGGTAGTCGAGATGCACGACCCGCGGCCCGTCGGCTCGCATGGTGAACGGGGGTTTCTCGACCGTGTCATGTCCGATGGTGACGATCACATCGGCCTGCTCGATGGCCTCGTGTAGGTAGTCGCCCTCGGTCAGTGCTGCGGTGCCCAGGTAGAGGTCGGTGCATCCGGAGACGGTGCCCTTGCCCATCTGGGTGGTGAAGAACGGAATCCGCGAGCGAGAGATGAACTCGGTCAGCGCCTGGGTGCATCGCGGTCGTGCGGCGGCAGCGCCGAGCATGATCAACGGACGCTTGGCTCCCGAGATCACCTCGACGGCGGCGTTGATCGCCTCGGTGCTGGCTGTGGGCAGGACCGGGTGAGCGGGCTCGGCCAGGTCCAGGCGGGGCGTGGTGGTGGCGGCGATGTCTTCGGGTAGCTCCAGGTGCACCGGGCCGGGCCGTTCAGCTTGTGCGACGCGGAAGGCTTCACGGACCAGTGTCGGGATGGAGGCGGGCGAGACGATCTGCTGGGTCATCTTGGTCAACGGCTTCATCGCCGCGATCGTGTCCACGATCTGGAAGCGTGCCTGCGCGGCGGGGAGGATGCCTTTCTGTCCGGTGATCATGACCATCGGCATCGCCCCGAGCAGCGCATAGGCCGCGCCGGTGGACAGGTTCAGGGCACCGGGGCCCAGCGTGGTCAGGCACACCCCTGGTCGGCCGGTGAGGCGCCCGTGGGTGGCGGCCATGAAGGCGGCGGCCTGCTCGTGACGGGTCAGGACCAGTTCGATGCTGGAGCGGCGGATCGCGTCGAGCAGATCGAGGTTCTCTTCGCCGGGCAGTCCGAAGATGCGATCAACACCTTCGTTCTCCAGTCCTGCGACCAGCAGATCGGCTGCGGTGAAAGTGGTGGTCGTGATGGCGGTGGCCCTCCGTGTCTCCTCGAATCGATCAGGTCAGCTGCAGCGTGGTGAGGCAGGTCGGGGCGTCCTCGGCGGTGGAGATGGGCACCGTGGCAGAGCGCTCACCCTGGGTGACGGTGAGGGTGGCTTCGATGTCACGGGGCAGCCAGAGCCCGGCGAAGCCGTTGTCGTAGGTGCGCGCGGTCTCATCGATGAGCACCTCATCGGTGTTGTCGGTGATGGTGATCTCGATCTCCTCGTTGCCCAGCTCTCCCAGACAGGTGGTGAGACTGTGGAAGTGGCAGTCGTGAGTCTGCTCGATGAACGGTGCGAAGGAGAGGTAGAACTCGTCCTCTGGCAGCGGGACGGTGGTCTCGTTGCCACTGGTGTCGTAGAGCACGAGCCTCTCAGGTTCGACCGAAGCGATCAGATCCTCGGGGCGCTCTGCGACCGGCATCGCATCGAGGTACTCAGTGATCTCTCGCCCCTCGAGACCATCAAGGTCGTAATCGGCAAGCCAGTTCTCGCTCGCATCCGCGGTGGCCGTGTTCTCTCCGGTGGAGCAGCTGGCGGTGAACAGCGCGATCAGCAGGGCCGCGATGATCGCGGTGGCGGTTCGGGCGGTGGTTCGTTGATACATCGGTCTCTACTCAGGCGGCGTCGTGGTTTCGTGCGGGTGGTGCAACCGCGGTGCCCACTGGTGGACCAGGGGGACGGCGTCGAGGCCGGTTACCGCGACCGGGATCTCGTCGTGTTCATGGACGATTAAGGCGGGATCGGTGGATACTGTCCGTGCCCTGGTCCGAGGTGAGGGGTGCCCTGCTCCGGCGAAGGTGTGTCCGTGGATGCTGGAGGTGAACGTCGAGGCCGGCCGGTAAGCACCGGGGTCCTCACCGAGACCGTGGTCGTGCAGGAGCGTGCGAGCGGCATGGGTGCCCTGGGCTGCGGCGTCGTCCCAGTGGTCGACCCGGTAGCTTCCGAGACCAGGGTGGTCGTGGCTGGCTACTCCGCCTGCGGCGTAGATGCGCTGGCCTGGTGCTTCGCGTAGTCGAAGCCGGTCATCGACCGGCACGCCGTCGGGTCCGTTCCACGGTGACGGGGCTGCTGGGAGGGTGCCGTGGGCGATGATCGCGAGATCACCTTCGACCCGGTGTCCGTTGTCGAGGACGATGGTGATGTGGTCGGGGTGGGTGCGCACTGCCTGGATGGTGCGACCCAGGTAGGTCGCCCCGTGTGCCTGGTGCAGGTCCAGGAGCTCACCGGAGATGTGCTCACCGAAGGCCGAACAGCCTGGCAGGGTGGAACGGCTGATCAGGGCGATGTCGTGTCCGGCGGTGCTCAGCAGGGAGGCGGTCTCTGCTGCGAGCAGGCCACCGCCGAGGATCAGCACCCGCGCCGAACCGGGAAGCTCCCCGAGGCGATCGCGGATTCCCGCAGCATCGGCAGGTGAGTGCAGGGTAGTGAGCCGGCCGGCAGCCAGTGCCTCGTCCCGGCCGAGGACATCTTCTCCCAGCGTGCGGGGCCGGCTGCCGGTGGCGAGGATGATCCCGTCGTAGCCTCGGGTCTCACCGGAGGCTGGCTGAACCTGCCGGGTGCGGGGGTCAACCCCGCGCACCGTGTCGCAGACCAGGGTGGCACCAGGGGCGGGAAGCGTGGCCTGTGCGGGGGTGAGCAGGCCGATCGCGATGCCCTTGTTGACCAGGGTGCGGTTGAACGGCTGCTCCCCGGTGCGGGTGAACAGATCGATCTGCATTTTTGGCGAGGCAGCCTGGAGGATCTTCGCGGCTGCGGTCCCGGCCGCTCCTGCGCCGAGGATGCCGATGCGTGCCGGGCTCATCGCGGCTGCTCCGGGTGGGCGTCATGAGTGAAGGCCGGCAGCAGGATCGCGTCGATGAACCACGGTGCGTCCTCAGGGTCGAGCCGGCCGGCCCGGACTTCTTCTGCAGCGCCGTTCATGACCACGTGGGTGGTGGTCAGCAGCCAACTCACCGGCAGATCTGTCCGGAACGCCCCTTCGGCGTGACCGCGCTCGAGCAGCCCGTGCATGCGAGACTCTGCCTTCTCGTGCATCTCCCGAATCCTGCTCGCGGGAAGCTCCTTCTGCGCTGCGGCCAGCAGAGCACGGGAGCGATCGACCAGCACCCAACTGGAGGACACCAGTCGCTGGAAGGCCTCGACGGGATCACCGTCCAGGGACACCTGGCTCAGCACCTCCTCGCCGCGTTCGATGCTATCGGCCAGTGCCGCGTCGATCAGTTCGGGGCGGGTGCGGAAGTGCCCGTAGAGCGTCTGACGCCCCACACCGGCCTCAGCGGCGATATCCGCTACCGAGGCGTCAGGATTCTTCCGGATCGCCGTGACCGTACCGGCCAGGATCTTTGCCCGGTTGCGCAGGGCATCGGCACGCTGGTTCGCCGCGCCCCGACTCCCAGTACCAGAGCTGCCAGACCCAGTGCTCGGCCGGTCACGTGTGGCAGTGGCCTTCTTGGTCGCCATCACTCCACCTTTCATCTCAGACGGGAATGTATGAGATAGTGTAGCTGTTACAAGTCGTACTCGCATGTAGGAGTTTGCGAGTGGGTGGCCGCCAGGTCACTGCAGACGCCGCTCAGAAAGGAGCAGACGCTATGAGAACGATCGTTGCGGCACGCCCAGGGGGTGGCGTGTCATGAATCAGTCGAATACCCCGGCGGAGAAGGCCGGAGCGAAGCAGTGGTGGGGCCTGGCCGTACTGGTCACCCCCTCGACACTGCTGTTCATGATGTTGACCATCCTGTTCTTGGCTGCGCCGAACATGGCCGCCGATCTGGGTCCCTCGAGCACACAGCTGCTGTGGATTCTGGACATCTACGGCTTCGTCATGGCCGGATTCCTGGTGGCCATGGGTGTCCTGGGTGACCGGGTCGGCAAGCGGCTGCTGATGGTCCTCGGGGCGATCCTCTTCGCGGGCGTCTCGATCGTTGCAGCGTTGACGACGAGCGCGGAGTTGATGATCGCCTGGCGGGCGATTCTGGGTCTTGCTGCGGCCATGATGATCCCGGCCACCCTGGGGCTGATCTTCGTGCTCTTCGCTGATGCCAAGCAGCGCGGTGTGGCCATCGGCGTGTGGGCCGGCGGCATCTCCGCCGGTGTCGCTCTCGGCCCGCTGCTCTCGGGTCTGCTGCTGGAGGGCTTCGGGTGGCAGGCCACCTTCCTGGTGGCGGTGCCGATCATGGCCCTGGTGGTCATCGGCGCCCCACTGCTGCTGCCCGAGCACAAGGACCCGAGCGCGAGGATCGATCTGTTCAGCGCTCTGCTGCTGGTCGCAGGGCTGCTGGCGATCATCTACGGCATCAAGCGTTTCGCCGCCCAGGAGCCGGCTGGTCTTTCCATCGCCCTGCTCGTGGCGGGCGCGCTGGTCGGGCTGTGGTTCGTGATCCGTCAGTTGCGGGCTGAGAAGCCGCTGCTGGATGTGCGGCTGTTCGCCAACCGCACCGTCTCCGGGGCGCTGGCGGTGTTCCTGCTCTCGGCAGCGGCACTGGGTGGGGTGTACTCGCTGTTCACCCAGTACCTCCAGCAGGTCCAGGAACTCTCGCCCCTGCAAGCCGGCTTGTCAATCCTCCCTGCGGCGGCGGTGCTGATCGTGGTCTCCACACTCTCCCCGGTCTTCGCCCGGAAGTTCAGGCCCGGCAATGTGATCGCGATCGGCCTGCTCACCCAGGTAGTCGGCTACATCCTGTTCACCCAGCTCGACGCCGGCACCGGCCTGGCGCTGGTGATCGCATCCTTCGTGATCACCTACCCCGGCGTCGCCCCGTCCATGGCGCTGACCACCGATCTGGTCGTCAGCTCGGTGCCGCCGGACAAGGCCGGCGGCGCTTCGGGGCTGGCGACCACCGCGAACGACCTGGGCATCTCCCTGGGTGTCGCAGTCATCGGCAGTGTGGGGATCGCCGCCTACCGGAATCAGATCGGCGGGCTGCTGCCCGACGGACTGCCGGCCGACGCTTCGACGGCGGCATCGGACAGCGTCGACGGCGCGATGGCCACCGCACCAGGCCTGGACCCTGCCCTGGGTGAACAGGTCATCAGTGCCGCACAGGAGGCCTTCACCGGCGGGCTGAACACCGCCGCGATCGTCTCGGCCGTCATCGCCGTGGTCGCAGCGATCATCGCCGCCACCCGGCTGCGCCACGTTCGACCCACCGGGGAAACCCAGGAGGCCGAGCAGACCACTGCCAGTTGACCCCCTACCCCCCACGGGTATAGTCTCAAATAAGTCGTACATGAGAGAAGGAGTTATGCATTATGGCAACCACGACTGAGTACCTGGTGACCGGAATGAGCTGCGGGCACTGCGAGGGTGCGATCCGCAGCGAGGTCTCCGAGATCGACGGGGTGACCGGCATTGAGGTCAGCGCCCAGACCGGGCGCCTGGCCGTCACCGCCGAGCAGCCGGTCGAGGACGCTGCGGTGATCGCCGCGGTCGATGAGGCCGGCTACACCGCCGTCAGGAGCTGAGCATGAGGGCCCCTGCACGGCTGGGCCTGTACGGGCTGATCCTCGTGGCCGTGTTCGCCGTGGCTGGATTCACGGCGAACGCGGTCGTCCCCGAGGACACCGTGCAGGCCTGGACAGAAGAGACCGAAGACACCACCCACCACGGAGGAGAAGACGAGATGAATGGCGGGCAGGCTGATGGGCACGGCGGCCATGAGGCCGATGCGGCCTCACTGGGCCTCGGCCTGGCCCAAGATGGCTTCCAGCTCAGCGAGGTGAGTGCCCCCACCAGCACAGCCGGCGAGGGCGAGCTGACGTTCACGGTGACCGGCCCCGACGGGAACTCGGTGACCGACTTCGAGCTCGACCACGAACAGGAGATGCACCTGATCGCCGTCCGCGCGGACGGGCAGCACTTCGCCCACGTCCACCCCGAGCGGGACGAGGACGGCACGTGGTCCATCCCCTGGCGGTGGGAAGAGGCCGGCACCTACCGGGTCTTCGCAGACTTCGTGCCCGCCGATACCGGCGAGGGCCTGACCCTGTCGACCACGGTGCAGGTCACAGGTGACTACGAGCCGGTTCCGGCCGAGCCTGCTGCCCAGAGCACAGTCAACGGGTTCGACGTCGCAGTGGAAGGCGACCTCATCGCCGGTGAAGCATCCGAGCTGACGATGACCGTCACCCGCGAGGGCGAACCAGTCACTGAGCTGGAGCCTTACCTGGGGTCGTTCGGGCACCTGGTCGCCCTGCGCGAAGGGGACCTGGCCTACCTGCACGTCCACCCACACGGTGACGCACCCGCAGCCGGTGAGACCTCCGGCCCGGAGATCGCCTTCGAGGCCACCGCACCCACGCCAGGGCGCTACCTGCTCTACCTGGACTTCCAGGTCGACGGGCAGGTGCACACCGCCCCGCTGGTCATCGACACCACCAGCAGCGCTGGCTCTGGCGAGGGTCAGGACGGCAACGATGAAGGAGAGAACCATGACCACTGAGAGCACCAGCGCACAAGACGCTAGCGTGAATCTCGCCGGTGTTGAGCTGCAGATCGGTGGCATGACCTGCGCCTCCTGTGCCAACCGGATCGAGAAGAAGCTCAACAAACTCGACGGCGTCGAGGCGTCGGTGAACTACGCCACCGAGAAGGCCAGCGTCACCGCCCCCGAAGGCTACGACCCGGGCCTGCTCATCGCTGAGGTGGAGAAGACCGGCTACACTGCCGAACTGCCCAGCCCCAAGGGCGAAAAGCCCAGCACGGCTGATGAGGGCGAGTCGCGTGAGGATGCCGAGATCAGGGTGCTCAAACAGCGGCTGATCGGTGCAGCAGTGTTGGCGGTGCCGGTGATTCTGATGGCGATGATCCCGGCGCTGCAGTTCGACTTCTGGGGCTTCGCCTCCCTTGCCCTGGCCGCCCCGGTGGTGGTGTGGGCCGGCTGGCCCTTCCACAAGGCCGCCTGGGCGAACTTCAAACACGGCGCGGCCACGATGGACACCCTGATCTCGGTGGGCACCAGTGCCGCACTGATCTGGTCACTGGTCGCACTGTTCTTCGGCACCGCCGGAGACCGCGGGGTGGTCCACCCCTTCGAGCTGACCATCTCACGCACTGACGGACTGGGGCATATCTACCTGGAGGTCGCCGCCGGGGTGATCACCTTCGTGCTGCTGGGCCGCTACTTCGAGAAGACCTCCAAGCGCCAAGCCGGAGCCGCCCTGCGCGCCCTGCTGGAACTCGGCGCCAAGGAAGTCTCCATCCTGCGAAACGGCACTGAGCAAAGGGTTCCCATCGAGGAACTCAACGTCGGCGACGAGTTCGTGGTCCGACCGGGTGAGAAGATCGCCACCGACGGGGTGATCACCTCCGGCAGCTCAGCGATCGATGCCTCGATGCTCACCGGCGAATCAGTGCCCGTCGAGGTCTCCGAGGGTGACACCGTCGCCGGAGCCACGGTCAATGCCGGTGGTCGCCTGGTCGTGAAGGCCAGCCGGGTCGGCTCGGATACTCAGCTGGCGCAGATGGCGAAGATGGTCGAAGACGCCCAGTCCGGTAAGGCCGAGATCCAGCGTCTGGTCGATCGGGTCTCGGGCGTGTTCGTCCCGATCGCGATCGCTGTGGCGGTCGCCGCCCTGGGCGCCTGGCTCATGGCCGGCTTCCCGGTCAGTGCCGCGTTCACCGCGACCGTGGCGGTGCTGATCATCGCCTGCCCGTGCGCCATGGGCCTGGCCGCACCGACCGCGCTGCTGGTCGGCACCGGGCGGGGCGCCCAGATGGGCGTGCTCATCAAAGGCCCCGAGGTGCTGGAGTCCACGAAGAAGGTCGACACGATCGTGCTGGATAAGACCGGCACCGTCACCACCGGCAAAATGACCCTCACCGATGCGCTGCCCGCCCCAGGCGTGAGCCGTGATGAACTGCTGCGCATCGCCGGCGGCCTCGAGGACTACTCCGAACACCCCATCGCCCAGGCCATCGCCGCCGGAGCCACCGCACAGGTCGGTGAACTGCCCGCCCCGGAATCCTTCGACAACATCGAAGGCAAGGGCGTACAAGGCGTTGTCGACGGTCACGCCGTGGTCGCGGGCCGGGAGGCGCTGCTGGCTGATTGGTCGATCCACCTCGACGATGAACTCAAGGCCGCCAAGCAGGCCGCAGAGTCCGAGGGCAAGACCGCGATCACCGTCGGCTGGGACGGGCAGGCACGAGGTGTGCTGGTGGTCTCGGACCAGATCAAGCCCACCAGTGCGGAGGCGATCAGCCAGTTCAAGGAGCTCGGGCTGACTCCGGTGCTGCTGACCGGGGACAACCAGACCGTGGCCGAGCAAGTCGCCGCCGCCGTCGGCATCACCGAGGTCATCGCCGAGGTGCTGCCCAAGGACAAGGTCGACGTCGTCGCCCGCCTCCAAGGCGAGGGCAAGGTCGTGGCCATGGTCGGTGACGGCGTCAACGACGCCCCCGCCCTGGCCCAGGCCGACCTCGGCCTCGCTATGGGCACCGGCACCGATGTCGCCATCGAGGCCGCCGATATCACCCTGGTCCGCGGTGACCTGCGGGCGGCCGCGGACGCGATCCGGCTAGCCAGGCGCACGCTGCGCACGATCAAGCAGAACCTGTTCTGGGCCTTCGGCTACAACAGCGCGGCCATCCCGATCGCGGCCTTCGGGCTGCTGAATCCGATGCTGGCCGGAGCGGCCATGGCCTTCTCCAGCGTCTCGGTGGTCTCCAACAGCCTCCGGCTACGCAGGTTCAAGGCCAAAGCCGACAACCAGAGCGTCCCGGCAGGCAGTACACCTGCCTCGGCAGGCGAACCCGCAAGGGCCTGAAAACCCGACCTGTCATCACCAACAAGGAAAGGACACCATCCACGATGACTGCACACGACCACCACAATCACGACCACGGCCACGGCCACGGCCACGGCAGCGCCTCTGGCGGCTGCAGCGGCCACGCCCCCAAGACCGAGGACCTCGCAAAGGCGAACAGCGACGATGTCACCGAGTGCCTGGTCATGGCCGGCACCCCGGTGATCAAGTCCCAGGCCGAAGCCGAGGGGCTGTACCGCGACTACAACGGTGAGCGGTACTGGTTCTGCTGCGCGGCCTGCGGCCCACTCTTCGACGCCGACCCCGACCGGTACGCCAACGCGGCCTGAACCGCACAGGGACACCGGATTCCGCGCTTGCCACAGCAGGTTCTGCCAGGCAAGCGCGGAATCCACCACCGGCAAGATCCCAGGCCCACATGATCGCGGAACGAGCACATAAGGGAAGGACCAGCGCGCATGACGAAGAACCTGACACTGACCTGGTCAGCCACCGCACTGACCGCGGCACTGGTGCTGGCCGGGTGCGCCTCGAGCGACAATGACGACCCGGCCGACCCCGCCCCCTCAACCGAGCACGACGACCACGGAGGTCACGACGATATGGAACACCCGGCTGACGGCGGACCGGTGCCCGAGAACATGACCGAGGCCACCGACCCCGAATACCCGGTCGGCAGTGAGGTGACGCTGACCGCCGACCACATGGAGGGCATGGACGGTGCCACCGCCACCATCGTCGGGGCGTATGAGACCTACACCTACTCGATCGACTACACCCCCACCACCGGCGGTGACCCCGTCACCGATCACCAGTGGGTCGTGCAGGAAGAACTTGAGAACCCCGGCGAGGAGCGCCTGGCCGATGGCACTGAGGTCACCGTGACCGCCGACCACATGGAGGGCATGGAAGGCGTCACGGCAACGATTGCCTCCTCCACCGACGAGACCGTCTACGTCGTCGACTACGAAGCCGACGGCATGACCATGACCAACCACAAATGGGTCGTCGAAAGCGAGATCGAACCCACCAACTGAACCTGCCCCCAGCACTGCAGGCAGGACTCGAACCGAACAGGAGAAGCGAGACCGGTATGAACACCACACCTCGTGGCCACCACGATCACGGCGGTAGCCACACGATGCACGACGACCGGTCCGAACATCACGGGCACGACGACCACTCCGGTCACCACGAGCACGACGGGCATGTCGGTAACAGCGATCACGTAGCCCATGATCATCACGGTGGGCATGAGGCTCATCAGCACCACGGCGGACATGCCGACCACACGGGGCACGGCGGCCACGCCGGACATGGGGATCATGTGGGCCAGTTCCGCCGGTTGTTCTGGATCATGCTCGCCCTGGCGATCCCGGTGGTCGGCTTCAACGAGATGTTCGCCCACCTGGTCGGCTACCACCTGCCTGAGGCCGAGTGGGTGTGGTGGGTCTCCCCGATCCTGGGCACCATCGTCTACTTCTGGGGCGGTTGGCCCTTCCTGACCGGCGCCATCAGTGAGATCCGGGACCGCAAGCCCGGCATGATGCTGCTGATCGGCCTGGCCATCACGGTGGCCTTCATCGCTTCCTGGGGCGCGAGCCTGCATATCCTCGATCATGAGCTGAACTTCTGGTGGGAGCTGGCCCTGCTGGTGGTCATCATGCTGCTGGGCCACTGGATCGAGATGCGGTCCCTCGCCCAGACCACCTCGGCATTGGACTCCCTGGCCGCCCTGCTGCCCGATGAGGCCGAGAAGATCGACGGCGATCAGGTCGTCAAAGTCGCCCCTGCTGAGCTCGCCGTCGGCGACGTGGTGATCGTGCGACCCGGCTCCTCCGTGCCTGCCGACGGGAAGATCGTCGACGGCTCGGCGTCGATGGATGAGTCCATGGTCACCGGGGAGTCCAAGCCAGTACGGCGTGAGACCGGCGACCATGTGGTCGCAGGCACCGTGGCCACCGACTCCGGAGTCCGCGTCGAGGTCACCGCGATCGGTGACGACACCGCCCTGGCAGGCATCCAGAAGCTGGTCACCGACGCTCAAGCATCGTCGTCGCGCGCGCAGAGGATCGCCGATACTGCCGCGGCCTGGCTGTTCTGGTTCGCCCTGGGCGCCGCGGTCGTCACCGCGATCGTCTGGTCGCTCGTCGGGATGCCCGATGCCGCAGTGGTGCGCACCATCACCGTGCTGGTCATCGCCTGCCCCCACGCCCTGGGTCTCGCAATCCCGCTGGTGGTCTCCATCGCCACCGAACGCGCAGCCCGGGGCGGCGTGCTGATCAAGGACCGGCTGGCCCTGGAGTCCATGCGCACCGTGGACTCAGTGCTCTTCGACAAGACCGGCACCCTGACCAAGGGCGAGCCCACCGTCACCGCCGTTGCACCCACCGGGAACCGCGACGAGGAGGAGGTGCTGGCGCTGGCCGCTGCCGCCGAGGCAGATAGTGAGCATCCACTGGCACGGGCCATCACCGGAGCAGCCAAGACGAAGGAGCTCCAGGTGCCTAGGGCCTCGGACTTCTCGTCCTCCCCGGCAGTGGGGGTCAAGGCCACCGTCGAGCATGCAGGTTCACACACCGTGATCGAGGTCGGTGGCCCGTATCTGCTCGAGCAGCAGAATCGAGACGAGTTGTCGGTGACCGGTCAGTGGCGAGACGAAGGAGCGATCATCCTCCACGTCCTCGCCGACGGAGAAGTCATCGGAGCGCTGCGCCTGGCCGATGAGATCCGGCCTGAGTCCCGTGACGCTGTCGATGCTCTCCACGTCCGAGGGGTGCAGGTGGTGATGATCACCGGAGACGCCCAAGCCGTGGCAGACACCGTCGCCAAAGACCTGGGTATCGACCGCGTCTTCGCAGGCGTCCGCCCCGAAGACAAGTCAGCCAAGGTCAAAGAGCTCCAGGACGAGGGTCGCAAGGTCGCGATGGTCGGTGATGGTGTCAACGACGCCCCCGCCCTGGCCCAAGCTGATGTCGGCATCGCCATCGGCGCCGGCACCGATGTGGCCATCGGCTCTGCTGGGGTGATCCTGGCCTCCTCTGATCCGCGCTCGGTGCTCTCGGTGTTCGAGCTCTCCCGTGCCAGCTACCGGAAGATGAAGCAGAACCTGTGGTGGGCCGCCGGCTACAACCTCGCCGCCGTCCCACTGGCCGCCGGCGTGCTGGCCCCGGTCGGGTTCGTACTGCCGATGAGCATCGGCGCGATCCTCATGTCGGTCTCCACCGTCGTGGTCGCCCTGAACGCCCAACTGCTGCGCCGACTCGACCTCACCCCCGAAGCGAGCACCGACAGAATCCTCGACCGCTCCTGACAGATAAGGACACATCATGACCACCACCGCACCCACCGTTGAAGAGGCGGCGACCGGCCACGGCTACATCAGCGACAAGAACCGCTATCTCGCCAGGCTCAAGCGCATTGAGGGCCAGACCCGTGGCATCCACCGCATGATCGACGAGGACAACTACTGCATCGACATCCTCACTCAGATCAGCGCGATCACCTCCGCGCTGAACAACGTCGCGCTGGGGTTGCTCGATGACCACCTCAAACACTGCGTCACCAACGCCATCGAAACCGATACCGCCGACGCCGAGCAGAAACTCCGCGAGGCCTCAGCCGCGATCGCACGCCTCGTGAAGTCATGAGCCAGGAGCAACAGCAATGAGCATCACCACCCGCAGCCTGCAGACCCTCGCCGAACACGGGCACCTCAGCCTCACCGTGCGACGCTGCTGCCAAACCCTCCACTGGGTCTTCACCGTGCGACTCGGCCGTAACTCCGGTGGATCGTAGAGCATGAGACCGGCATCATGGCCCCACTGTCCGCAAGAGGGCGATCCAAGCACTTAGCTTGCAGGGGCAAGGGCGCCAGAGCCCTTCGGATGTCGGATGGCAACCAGCGCTCCGACCCGATGAGCGAGTCGTGAGCGCAAATGAACAGGTGCTCTCCCACTCACCGAATACCAGGCTCAGCGGCGTCAGGTACATCGATGAGGCGAGATTTGGTCGAGTACCAAGTTCTCCTCGCTCGGACCCAAACGGTACATCGACCCATCGGACCATTGGCATTCGACTGCGTGAAGGTCATCATTGTACGTGATGGTTCGGCGATCTTGTTCAGTGAGTTCGGGCAGAAACCCGTGACCGTAGGTGATGTCGTCGTGCTTGGCCCCAATGTATTGTGCGGCTCCGAACCCGAAGGGCACATCACAGTCACTACGATCTACGCCGACACTGATTACCTGATCGACCAGGCGTTCTGGCAATACGCCCGCATTTTGCACGACAAGCTCGATGCGCCGGCCTTCGTCAGAGAGACCTTCACCGAACCTGCGCAGATTATTCGGTTGGGTGAGGATCACGTTGGACTGTTGATGCCTCTGGTACCAGGTCCAGTCAGTGATGAAAGCACACAAATCCGCCGCCGAAGCCACCCAACTTCACGACCACTACCTCAAAGGAACCGTATTCTGCGGTGCCTGCGGCTCCCGACTGATGGTCTCCAACGCCAAGAACCGCCACGGCAACGTCTACCCCTACTTCGTATGCTCAGGCCGACACTCCAAACGCACCGACTGCACCCGGGGTGCCATCCTTATTGAAGACGTCGAACAGCTCGTCGAGAACTACTACCACCACGTGCAGATCACCGCTGCTGATAAGGAAGCTCTCGGCGGAATGCTCCACCACGAGTTCTGAACCGTCCTGGGTTTAGTTCCGAGATTTTGGTGCGGACTCGGTCCGCTGTTCA
>NZ_JAVKGR010000015.1:0-62712 GCF_031470965.1 Nesterenkonia aerolata
ATTCTCAGTTGAGGCACCGAAGGCGTTTCGCGGGCATCTTCCGTGAGTCTCGTCGACCTCTTGAATTCTACGTGTGTAGAGAATACTGTGAGCGGCACCACAGATGGATCTCGGAGGACACCGCCATGCGCCCCACCCCTTATGCCCAGCAGAGACCAGAAGAGATCGACCGCGTCCGCGAACTGCTTGCTGAGGCCGGTCATTTCTCCACCACCACCCGCATGGCCTACCTCGGCCTGATAGACCCGCCCCGCGGCACCACACCTGAGGCCGAGATCCCCCGCCGTTTTCGCGTCTTCCTGCTCGACATCGCCGGAGCAGCACCGCAGGACGTCGTCGTCGACCTCACCGCAGAGGCGGTCGAATCGGTCATCGAGCTCGACACCACCGCCACCGGGGAGCTGCCGGTCATGGAGGAGGAGTTCGAAGCCGTCGAAGAGATCCTCTCCACTGACCCGGACTGGCTCGCCGCCCTGGACAGGCGCGGCCTCGACGTCGCCGCCGTGCGCGTCGCCCCGCTCTCCGCCGGAGTCTTCGAATACCCCGAGGAGAAGGGCCGCCGCATCCTGCGCGGACTCGCCTTCCTCCAGAAACACGAGGCAGACAGCGCCTGGGCCCACCCGATCGACGGGCTCGTCGCCTATGTGGACATCACCCATCGCGCCGTCGACCAGGTCCTGGACCTCGGCATCGTCCCGATCCCCGAAGAGCACGGCAACTACACCGATCCGGAGCTCACCGGACCGATCCGCACCACCCAGCGGCCCATTGAGATCACCCAGCCGCAGGGGCCCTCCTTCACCGTCACCGACGGCAACCACATCGAATGGGAGCGCTGGAGCCTCGACGTCGGCTTCGACATGCGCGAAGGCCTCGTCCTGCACAACATCTCCTTCGACGACGGCGAGCGCCGTCGCCGCATCCTCGACCGGGCCGCCATCGCCGAGATGGTGGTGCCCTATGGTGATCCCTCCCCGGTGCGGTCCTGGCAGAACTACTTCGACACCGGCGAATACCTCGTCGGTCAGTGGGCCAACTCCCTGGAACTGGGCTGTGACTGTCTCGGGGAGATCACCTACCTCTCTCCCTGGGTGGTCACCAACACCGGGCAACCCCGGCAGATCCGCAACGGCATCTGCATGCACGAGGAGGACTGGTCGGTGCTCTCCAAGCACACCGATCTCTGGTCCGGTGTGGCCTACACGCGCCGCAACCGTCGCCTGGTGATCAGCTTCTTCACCACTGTGGGCAACTACGACTACGGCTTCTACTGGTACCTCTACCTCGACGGCACCATCGAGTTCGAAGCCAAAGCCACCGGTATCGTCTTCACCTCCGCGATCCCGGACGGCCCCACCGACTTCGCCTCCGAAATGGCCCCAGGCCTCGGAGCCCCCTTCCATCAGCACCTGTTCTCCGCGCGGCTGGACTTCGCGCTCGACGGCGGCCCGGGCCGCGTCGAAGAGGAGGACGCAGTGCGGCTGCCCATCTCTGAGACCAACCCGCGGGGCAACGCCTTCACCCGGACACGGACCCTGCTGGCCACCGAACAGCAGGCAGTGCGTGATGCGGACCAGTCCGTCGGCCGTACCTGGGTGGTCTCCAACCCGGAGTCGACCAACCGGCTGGGTGAACCGGTCGGCTATAAGCTGCACCCGGTGGGGCTGCCCACGCTGCTCGCGGCTGAAGGCTCCTCCATCCACCGGCGGGCCACGTTCGCGTCCAAGGCGCTGTGGGTCACCCAGCACCGTGAGGACGAGCGCTACCCCACCGGTGACTTCCCGAACCAGCACTCCGGCGGCGCAGGGATCCCGGAGTGGATCCAGCAGGACCGCAGCGTCGACGGCGAGCAGCTGGTGCTGTGGCACACCTTCGGACTGACGCATTTCCCCCGGGTGGAGGACTGGCCGATCATGCCGGTGGACACTGTCGGGTTCAAGCTGCGGCCCGAAGGGTTCTTCGACCGCTCGCCGGTGCTCGATGTGCCCGCACCGGCCCGCCACGCCGGCGATGACTGCTGCGCCGGGGAGTCCACCGGATCCGGGGGATGCTGCTCCTGACCGTGGGATTCCCCCGCCGCCTCCGGCCGGGCCACGTCCAGGCCCTGCCGGAGTCCGACCTGCGGAGAACTTCCCGGATTCCGATCCCCCAGAGCTGTGCCTGCGGTAACTTGGACCCGTGAATGCTTACCTGGGAGTCATCGGAGAGTGCCTGGTCGACGTCGTCCACTCAGAGACCCAGGCGCCCAAGGCGCACGTCGGCGGCAGCCCGCTCAACGTCGCCGTCGGCCTGGCCCGGTTGGAGCATGACGTGCTGTTCACAGGACGCCGCGGCGACGACGAATACGGCCGGATGATCGCCCGCAGCCTGCGCGCCCAGGGCGTCACCTCGGTGCTGGAGCCTGATGAGACCCCCACTTCCGTGGCCAAAGCGATTCTCGATCCCACCGGTCAGGCCAGCTACGAATTCACCCTGGACTGGACGCTTCCCGCCGCCGATGACCTCGAAGAGCAGATCAGCGAACGCACCGAACAGCGCGGACTCGACCTGCTCCACGCCGGTTCCATCGGCGCGATGATGCACCCCGGGGCGCAGACGGTCCGCGACCTCATGACCCGGCGGCGCGAGGGCGCCACCATCAGCTACGACCCCAACTACCGGCCCTCCATCATCCCCAACCGGGAGGAGGCGCGCGGACAGGTGGAGGAGTGCGTGGCGCTCGCCGACGTCGTCCAGGCCTCCTCCGACGACATCGACCTGCTCTACCCCGAGCGCAGCCACGCGGAGACGATGCGTGCCTGGGCTGACCTGGGCCCCTCGCTGATTATCCTCACCCGCGGGGCCGCCGGGGCACTGGCCCTGGCCGACTCCGGGGCGGTGGAGGTCCCGGCGGTGGGCGTCGACGTCGCGGATACCGTCGGTGCGGGTGATTCCTTCATGGCCGCCGCGCTGTCCACGCTTCGCGGCCTGGGGCTGCTGGGGGCGGAGCGCCGGGCGGGGCTGCGCGCCATCTCCTCTGAGGACGTGCACACTGTGCTCACGACGGCGGCTCAGGCGGCAGCGATCACCTCCTCGCGGTTCGGTGCGCAGCCGCCCACGGCGGTGGAACTCCGGACGGCCCTGGGAGCGGGGGAGTCCGGAGCTGCTGGGGAGGCCGGCCCTGTCTGAGCAGCGCAGCCGAGAGCCGGGTGGGTCGATGCTCGGCGGTACGCGGCTGGTGGCCAGTGACATCGACGGCACGATCCTCAGCTATGCGCTGACCGAGTCCGGGCGGATCACCGAGCGGACCGTACGCGCGTTCTCGCGTGTCCGTGAGCTGGGGCTGGAGGTGGTGCTGGTCACCGGGCGGCCGGTGCGCTGGTTGGGTCCGGTGGCTGATGCGCTCGGCGAGATCGGTCCGGTGATCTGCTCCAACGGTGCGGTGGTCTACGATCTCGCGGAGCAACGGCTGCTGCGCCAGGATCCGATGGCCGCGGAGGCGCTCTTCGAAGCGGTGGAGCGGATCCGGCGCATCGACCCTGAGGTGACTTTCGCTGCTGAGACGTTGGAGCGGGTCCACGCCGATGTGACGTTCATGGAGGGCTCGCTGTTCTTCGAGGAGGAGCGTCGGCGTGCCGCCGGGATCACTGAGGACATGCTCCGGCTGGGGCCGGTGGAGCAGACCCTGTGCGACGAGGGAGTGGGGTTGGATGCCACCGCCGAGGGCGGTGACTCCCGGGCCGCTGATCACGTGGTGAAGCTGCTGGCTAAGACCACCGCCGCGGACCCTGACGCCTTCTTGGAGCGGGTGCACGGTTCCGTCGGTGACCTGCTCAAGGTGACCCATTCGGCCCCGGGGGTGAGTCTGTTGGAGCTCTCCGCCCGCGGGGTGGATAAGGCCGCTGCGCTGCGACGATTCGCCGATGACCGCGCCATCGCCCGGGATCAGGTCATTGCCTTCGGGGATATGCCCAATGACATCGAGATGCTGCAATGGGCGGGGCGCTCCTGGGCGGTGGGTTCGGCGCACCCGATGGCACGATCAGCCGCCGATCACCTCACCGGTTCCTGCGACGACGACGGCGTCGCTGCCGTGCTGGAGAACCTGCTCGCCGGAGGGGATGGGCTGATCGATGGGTGAGGCGGGCTATGGGTGAGGCGGGCTATGTCTGAGCGTTCGGCCGAGGTGCCGCGTCGGTTCCGTCCTCGTGTGCCGTACCTGGTCAACACCCATCCTGGGCCGCTGCACGGCCGACCCCTGGGGCTCGCGCATCGAGGTGGGGCGATCGAGGTCCAGAACACGATGGCGGCCTTCACCCGTGCCGTCGAACTGGGTTTCGGGTATCTGGAGATCGATGTGCGCGCCGCCGCCTGCGGGACGCTGGTGGTCTTCCATGATGAACGCCTTGAGCCCACCACTGATGCCGAAGGGCCGCTGGCCGAGTGGACCTGGGAGCAGCTGAGTCAGGTGCACCTCGGTGGCGAACCCCTGGTCCGCTTCGAAGACCTGCTCACGGCCTGGGGCGATGTGCGGCTCAATGTGGACCTCAAGGAGGAGGCCGCGGTGCGGCCTTTCGTGGAGCTGGTCGATGAGCACGGTGCGCATGAGCGTGTGCTGGTGACGAGCTTCTCGGATGCGCGCCGACGTCGTGCCCAGCGTCTGCTGAGCCGTCCGGTGGCGAGCTCGGCCGGGGTGCGCGGTACGGCCCTCTCGGTGCTGGCGGGCCCGGCGGCCGGTGTGCTGGGGCGGGTGAGTGCGGGTGCGTCCTCGCGTCTGCTGCGGCGGCTGGCCGGCGACGTCGACTGTCTGCAGGTGCCCCGCCGGCAGGGCCCGATCACCGTGGTGACCCCCGGGTTCCTGGCACGCTGCCATGCGGCGGGGCTGCAGGTGCATGTCTGGACCGTCAATGAGGCCGAGGAGATGCGCGAGCTGCTGGGGATGGGGGTCGACGGCATCGTCAGCGATGAGGCGGAGGTTCTGGCCGAAGTGCTCGCCGAGTACGATGCCTGGCCCCAGTGGTGACTCTCCCCGCGCCTCACCCCTTCTGTCTCCCCACCCCTCCCCTCCCTGCTTCGCAACCTCCCCTCCCGGTTGACTCTGGAGTTCGTGCCCTTTTCAGCCCGATTTCCCGCTCAAAAAGGCACCAACTCCAGAGTCACCGTGGTGGGGAGGGGCGTTGTCGAGCTTTCAGGGGCTGCGGGCATCGAGTGCCGAGGCGAGACGGTCGATGACGTGGCGGAAGTCTTCTCGCAGATCCTCAACATTGACCAGGATCACCAGCCAGCCGTCATGTGCAAAGGCATGATTCCGGCGTTGGTCTCTGGCCTGCTGCTGGGCGGTGAAATGTGTGCCGCCGTCGTACTGGAGCACGATCTTCGCGTCCTCGTACCCGAGATCACCGGTATAGACGCTCCGCGGTGACGGTCTGACCTGCAGCGTCGGCTCCGGGAGCCCGGCATCCTCGATGGCCAGGCGCAGCATGGTCTCCGGGTGGGAATCTGCACCGATCCGCACCCGAGCTGCGGCGCGTCGACCGGTGACGATGCCGCGTGTCTTGCGGTGTGAGCCGACCACTTCGGCCAGTGAGGCCGGAGTCTCCCACGGTGTGGTGTGCGCATCGAGCCCCGGTCGTGGGTGTCTGACAAGCTGATCACCGAGCGCGACGAGCTCCCGTTCGTTCAGCCGATCCATCAGATCGAAGAAGATGCGCGCTGGTCGACTGACGTGGAGGCCGAGATGCGTCACCACTTCGCCGTCGTTGACGACGACGGCGTGGCTGCGTAGCTCGGGTGCCCTAGTGACTGTCGTCGAGATGAGCAGCCGACTGATGTGGATGGTCTCGTCGTGCTGCCACCGTGAGGGGAGTCGAAGCCCGAAGAGCTGGGCGGCGGTGGTGTGACTGAACCAGCTGTCCTGATAGCCGTCCTGGAGCGCACGGAGGTGGCGCAGATCTGGCGTCGACGTCGTCCCGGGGCGCGTCGTTCCGGGATGCGTCGTGCCGGGGTGTGTCGATTCGGAATCCTCGGCATGTGCCCAGAGGTAGAGGCCGCGCGCGACGGGGATGATGTCGCGGGCGCGCAGACGCTTGGGTGGGACTCCGTACTCCTGGGCCTGGCGGCGGGAGAACACCCCTCGGCGCAGTGGAACGGGCAGCGGTCGGGGAGTCTTCATGACATCCACTCTGAGGGAACCGGAACCGGCCTCGCAGAATCTATCCACAGCCTGTGAATAAACCTGGAGGTTTCCACTTCCTGTCCACATCACCCCGCCTCGGTGTTGACTCTGGAGTTGGTGCCCTTTTCGGCGCGATTTCCGGCTCAAAAGGGCACCAACTCCAGAGTCAACGGGTGTGGGTGGTGCGGGGTGAGGGCCGGTAGAGTGTCGCTCGTGTCTGACGCGGCGGTGATCTGGTTCTGGGCGGTGAGCGCCCTCGCCCTCGTGTCCCTGGTGTGGTCACTCATCGTGCTGCTGCGCGATCGTGAGATGCCGCCGATCCGCGGCGCCGTCTGGACGGTGCTGATCTTCCTCATCCCGGTGTTCGTGCCGGTCGGATTCCTCGTCTGGACATATGCGGTGCGTGCGCAGAATAGGCGCCGGGCGAATGACAGGGCCTCCGTCCGCTGCAGACCTGCGGCTGATCCTCAGCATCGCAGGCATCGACCTGCTCTGTGATACTGCCCACGTTCGGCCATCCCGTTCAATCAGTTCTTCTACACGCTGTAGAATTCCAAGCGGAGGCCCCGCCACCGCGCGGAGTCCGACCGCCGCGCGCACCCCGCCGCGACTCCCACCACTGACCAGGAAGTGCCCGTGGAAGAGCTCTTCGATCCCCTATCCCTGGCCCGCTGGCAGTTCGGGCTGACCACGCTGTACCACTTCATCTTCGTCCCCCTGACCATCGGCATGGCCCTGATGGCCGCGATCATGCAGACCGCCTGGTACCGCACCGGCAAGGTCGAGTACCTCAAGCTGACCAAGCTGTTCGGCAAGATCTTCCTCATCAACTTCGCCATGGGTGTCGTCACCGGCATCGTCCAGGAGTTCCAGTTCGGCATGAACTGGTCGGAGTACTCGCGCTTCGTCGGTGATGTCTTCGGCGCCCCGCTGGCCATCGAAGGTCTCGCCGCCTTCTTCCTCGAGGCCACGTTCATCGGGCTATGGATCTTCGGCTGGAACCGGCTGCCCCGCCTGGCGCACCTGATCTGCATCTGGATGGTCTCCATCGCCTCGATGCTCTCGGCCTATTTCATCCTCGCCGCCAACGCATTCATGCAGAACCCGGTCGGCTTCGAGATGAACCTGGAACGCGGCCGCGCCGAGCTCACCAGCCTCTGGGAGGTCCTGGTCAACCCGGTCGTGCTCGCGGCCTTCCCGCACACCATCTTCGGGGCGATCATGTTCGCCGCGACGGTGATGATCGCCGTCTCCGCCTACCACCTGCGCCGCGGCCAGCACGTCACCACGATGCGCAAGGGTCTGCGCGCCGGGCTCTGGACCAACCTGCTGGCCTTCCTCGGCGTCGGGCTCTCCGGCGACCAGCTTTCGCTTGCGATGGTCGATGCCCAGCCCATGAAGATGGCCGCAGCAGAGGGGCTGTATCAGACCACCAGCGCGGCCAGCTTTTCCATCTTCACCCTCGGCACCCCCGACGGCGCCTCCGAGCTGTTCTCCATCCGCATCCCCTACCTGCTCTCGCTGCTCTCGACGCATACGCTCGACGGCGAGGTCGAGGGCATCGACAACCTGCAGGCCCAGTACGTGGAGCAGTTCGGCCCCGGCGACTATGCCCCGCTGATCTGGATCACCTACTGGTCCTTCCGCTGGATGATCGGCCTGGGCGCACTCTCGGCGCTGATCTCGGTGATCGCCCTGTGGTTCACCCGGGCGAAGTCCACGCGCGTCATCAGTGACCGTATGTGGCGGGTGCTGATCTGGACCGCTCCGCTGCCGCTGCTGGCCTCGCTGATCGGGTGGGTCTTCACCGAGATGGGCCGTCAGCCGTGGATCGTCTTCGGGCTGATGAAGACCGAGGCCGCCGTGTCCCCGAACGTCGCTGGGTGGCAGGTTGCACTCTCGCTGGCCGCATTCACCCTGATCTACGGCGCGTTGGCGGTCGTGGAGTTCAAGCTCATTGTGAAGGCGGCCAAGGAGGGCCCGCCGGAGATCGATGAGAACGAAGACATCGACGACGACGATCTCGCGATCGTCTACTGAGGCAGGACGCACATCATGGATCTCCCCCAGCTCTGGTTCATCCTCGTCGCCTTCTTCTTCGTCGGCTATTTCGTGCTCGACGGCTTCGACTTCGGTGTGGGCATGTCCCTGCCGCTGATCGGCCGCGATGACACGGATCGCCGCGTCATGATCAACACCATCGGCCCGATCTGGGATCTCAACGAGACCTGGGTGATCGTTGCCGGCGCGGTGCTCTTCGCCGCGTTCCCCGAGTGGTACGCCTCCCTGTTCTCGGGCTTCTACCTGCCGCTGCTGCTGATCCTGTTAGCCCTGATCCTGCGCGGTGTCAGCTTTGAGTACCGGCATCAGCGTGACGATGACACCTGGCGGCGCCGCTTCGACCTGATGATCATCATCGGCTCGGTGGCCCCGGCCTTCCTCTGGGGCGTGGCGTTCGCGAACATCGTCCGCGGGGTGCCGATGGATGAGGCGCATAACGTCACCTCCGGGCTGTTCCACCTGCTCAATCCCTACGGTCTGCTGGGCGGGGTCACCCTGACCCTGCTCTGCCTGATCCACGGCCTGGTGTTCATCGCGCTCAAGACCGACGGTGAGATCCGGTCCCGCGCCCGCCGTGCCGCCGGCATCGCCGCGATCCCCGGTGCGCTGTGTGCGGTGGGCTTCCTCGGCTGGACGATCCTGATGCACCTGGACATCGGCCACATCGGTGCGGTGGTGGCCTTGGCCATCGGCGCGGCGGTGATGATGGTCGCTGCGACCCTGGCCAACCAGTTCGGCCGTGAGGGGTGGGCTTTCGCCGCGATGGCGGTGACGATAGCGCTGGCCGTGGCCACGCTGTTCACGGCACTGTACCCGAATGTACTGCCCTCCACCTCGGGCGTCGGCGGTCTCGATATCCGCAACGCCAGCTCCACCGACTACACGCTGACGGTGATGGCCTGGGTGGCCGTGGTGATCACTCCGCTGGTGATCGGCTATCAGGGCTGGACGTATTGGGTGTTCCGTCGCCGCGTCTCCAGGAAGCACATTCCGAGCGCTGCGCACTGATGCGCCCCATCGATCCGCGTCTGCTGCGCCGAGCCACAGCTGCTCAGGGGTTTCTTGCCCTGACGGTGGTGCTGGGGTTGCTGCAGATCCTGCTCATCATCGCCTTCTGCGCGTTGGTGGCGATGGTGGTCGTCACAGCCGTGGAGGGGGTCGGTGTGCAGCCCGGGGAGTGGGTGCTCGATGACGTCGTCGTCGATCGTGTGGTTCCCGGGGCGGACCTCTTGGCCCGTGTGGCACCGTTGCTTGCCGGGCTGCTGGCTGTGGTCGGTGCCCGCGGGGTGGTGGCGTGGGCCATGGAGGCGGCTGCGGTGCGGGCGGCGGCGCGGGTGAAGTCCCAGCTGCGCCGGGCCACCGCGCAGGCGCTGGTCACGACGGCCCAGACGCAGGAGCCGGTGTCGCAGGCGCATGCGGTCACGGTGCTGGGGTCCGGTCTGGATGCGCTGGATGCCTGGTTCTCCCGTTATCTGCCGCAGCTGGTGCTCACAGTGCTGGCGATCCCGATCCTGCTCACTGTGCTCGCTGTGGCGGATCTGACGACGGCGGTAATCGTGGCGATCACGATGCCGCTGGTGCCGCTGTTCATGGTGCTGATCGGCTGGGCCACGCAGTCTGCCCAGCAGGCTCAGTGGAGGCGGTTGGACCGGCTGGGGGCGGCCTATCTGGACGTGGTCGAGGGGCTGTCCACGTTGAAGATCTTCAACCGGCAGCACCGCCAGCGGCAGAATCTTCGGCGGCTGACCGACCAGCATCGTGCCTCGACGATGAAGGTGCTGCGGGTCAGTTTCCTCTCCGGGTTCGCCCTGGAGCTGGCGGCCAGCTTGTCAGTGGCTCTGGTGGCGGTATCCATCGGGGTGCGTCTGATCGACGGTGAACTGGGCCTGTTCGTCGGGCTGTTCGTGCTGATGGTCGTTCCCGAGGCGTACAATCCGTTGCGGCAGGTGGGGGCGCAGTACCATGCCGCCGCGGATGGGGTGGCCGCGTCCGAGGATGTCTTCGAGATCGTGGAGCGGGCGGAGTCTGAAACGGAGTCTGGTGCGGAGCACTGGGCAGGATTCGGGGCTGACCCCGGAACGGAATCCAGAACAGAACCCAGAACAGAGCTGAGAGGCGACGACGGGCCGGGCTGTGCAGATCTGCAGATCCGCGGGATGACGGTCCACCGTGGCGGGCGAGCGGTGTTGGCTGACCTGGACCTCACCGCCGGCGCGGGGGAGCTGACCGTGCTCACCGGACCCTCCGGTGCCGGGAAGTCCACCGTGTTCGCCGCCTTGTTGGGGTTGCTGCCTCACGGCGGTGAAGCCCTTTGCGGAGAGCGGCGGGTCGGCCGCGAGGACATCGCCTGGACGGGGCAGCGGCACGGGCTGCGCCGAGGCAGTGTGGCAGAGAACATTACTCTCGGTGATGACACAGCTGATGGCCAACGCAGGGCAGAAGACGTCAGTGCGGTGCTCGCCGACGTCGGGCTGGAAGGACTTGATCCGCAGCGCAGCCTGGGCGTTCACGGTGCCGGGCTCTCCGGCGGTCAGGCCCATCGAGTGGCTGTGGCGCGCGCACTGTACCGGGCGCGACGTCGCCAGAGCCCGGTGCTGCTGTTGGACGAGCCCTCGGCGGCTCTGGATACGGCCGCTGAGAGACGGCTGCTGGAGACTCTCCGAGCCGAGGCCGAGCGGGGGCGGGTGGTACTGGTGATCAGTCACCGTCCTGCGGTGATGGATGCCGCCGATACGGTGATCGGCCTGGAGCCGGGGAGTGCGGACGGCGGTGGTGCTTCCGAGGCGCGACCCGGCTCATCGGCCAGCACTGTCCAGGGGGTGCAGAGATGAGCAGTACCCATGCGCCTGTAGGTCATGCACCGCAGCGGACGCCAGATGCCGAGGTCGCGGCCCTGCTGCGTCTGGCTCGTCCCGGTGCCCGCAGGATGCTGCCCGGAATCCTCTTCGGGATCCTCTCAGGCCTCAGCGCCGTGCTGCTTCTGGGTGTCTCGGCGTACCTGATCACCCGCGCCGCCGAACAGCCGCCCATCCTCTATCTCGGGCTGCTGGTGGTCGGGGTCCGCGCCTTCGCCTTGGCCCGGGCTTTCTTCCGTTACATGGAGCGGCTGAGTTCCCACGACGCCGCCTTCCGGACTCTTGCCACCCTGCGTGTCGGGCTGATCGAGCGGCTGATGCCGGTCGCGCCCGTGGGGCTGGCGGAGGTGCGCCGGGGCGATCTGCTCGCCCGCCTGGTCCGCGACGTCGACGAGCTGCTGGATTTACCGACTCGGGTTATCCAACCCCTGGTCAGTTCGGGTGTCGTCGTGATGGTCACACTCGGTGCGCTGGCGTGGTTCAGCCCGATGGCCGCCGTCGTGCTGGCCGTGGTCCTGGCTGGCGCGCTGGTGGTGGGTACGGCGGTGAATACGGCGATCAGCGGTCGTGCCGAACGGCGCACGGCGGCGCTGCGCGGTGAACTGGCTGATGAGGTCGCTGATCTGGTGACTGATCTGGATGTGCTGATCGCCTATTCTGCGGTGGAGCCGCAGCTGCGCCGGGTGGAACAGGCTGATGCCCGGCTGCGGGCGGCGGCGTTGCGCACTGTTTCCGGGGCCGGAGTTGTCGCTGGGCTGTTGACCTCGGCCGCAGGTGCGGCCACAGTGCTGATGCTCACGGTCGGGATTCCGCAGGTGAGTCCGTCGGTGCCTCTCGGGCCTGAGTTTGTCCTGACGCCGGGGGCCGTGGACGGCCCGGTGCTGGCTGTCCTGGCTCTGGTGCCGCTGGCGGTGTTCGAAGTGTTCGCCGCAGCCCCGGCGGCCTGGTCGGTCCGGCGTCGGGTGCTGGCCTCTGCCCGGCGCATCGCTGATTTGGCCCCGCAGTCGGTGCCGCCGGAGATCCCCGTGGACGACGGCGACGACGAGATCCCTGATCCTGACGGTCCTCGCGATGCGGCTCTTCGTCGGCACCCCGCAGCGCCGGCTGTCCTGCAGCTTGAGGCGATGACGGTGCGGCGTCCTGGGGCGTCGGCTCCGGTCTGCGCGCCAGTGAATCTGACCCTGCATCTCGGTCAGGTGGTGCTGGTGTCAGGGGCGTCCGGCTCGGGCAAGACGTCATTGGCTGAGGGGTTGGTCCGGTTCCTCGAGTATGCCGGTTCCTATCGGATCGATGGCGTGGAGGCGCGGGAGCTGTCGATCGCTGCGTTGCGGCGTCGGGTCTGCCTGATCGAGCAGCGGGCACACCTGTTCGATGCGACGCTGCGTGCGAACCTCTCCTTCGCCCACCCCGAGGGCCCTGAGGCGGCGACGGACGGGCAGCTGATGGCGGTGCTCGAGGCCGTGGGGCTGGGGGAGTGGGCGCGTTCGCGCGATGGTCTGGAGACGCGGGTCGGGCTGGGTGGGGCGTTGGTCTCGGGCGGGCAGGCGCAGCGTATCGCGGTGGCGCGGGGGTTGCTCTCCGGAGCTGATGTCCTGGTGCTCGATGAGCCGACGGCGCACGTGGAGCCGGAGCTTGCGGCCCGGCTCATGCGGGAGCTGCTCGGCGCCACCGCGGGGGAGGGCCGCAGCGTCGTCGTGATGTCGCATCTGCCAGTGCCGGAGCACCTGGTGGATGCGCACGTGGATCTTGATGTCCTTTCCGGTGATGACGGGGATGTCCTCAGTACTGCCGCGGACCCTGGAGGTATCCCAGAACAGCGTCCTGGCGCCTGAGTTCGGCCTCGTGATGTCTGCGCAGCTGCTGGGCGCGTTCACTGACTCGGTCGAGGGCGCGGGCACGCCGTGCAGCGGCTGTCCGTTGTGACCAGCGGATCAGGGCGTGTCCCAGGTGCTGGGCAAGACGTTCGACGACGGTGGGGTGGGGGTTGTGGCTGTGCAGGGGGAGAGAGGCACTCATGAAGGATTCCTCAGTGTAAAAAGGCATGACGAAATGAAGGGGAGAGGCACTGTATAAATGCGCCTGAATGTCACTCCGCCTGGTATTTGAGGGAATATGCGCCGCTGTAAATCGGTGAGCGGGTGGTCCGTATGGTGGCGGACGGGGTCCTCAGGAAACAGGCAGGTGCGCAGAAGCGACGGTTCGCAGAATCACGGTCAGAGACGCCGGGTGGGCCATGCACGGGGAGTCAATGGCGTCATCGCCGTCGTCCGTGTGATGTGGCCGTGCGGGAGAATATCCCGGGATGACCCGCCGTGGCGGGGATCCTGTCTCAGGCTCCGAAGGAGGAGGCGCTGCGGCCCGGACGGAGAGGGCGAATCGCCGCCACGTCAGTGCGCGTGGGGATATTCGGGTGCTGACCGGTGATCATCTTCAGCTTCTGATTCATGATGGTGCCCCCTCCTTTCAACAGGCTCGATATCGACAGTGACGATCTCGAAGTTATCACGCGAATTCTCAGCTGTGAACCCTCGAGAGCACTGAGGCCCCAAAAATTTCTCCCCCAATATCGAGAATCCCGCCTTTTGTGAGTTATCCCGTTGTACATACGGCGGGATAACTCACAAAAGGCGGGATTCTCGATCAGAGAGGGGGAGGGAGGGGGAGCGGGGCTCAGTCCTCTTCGATGATGAGCGGGTAGACCCCGTTCTCGTCGTGGACCTCGCGGCCGGTCACCGGCGGGTTGAAGACACACACCATGCGCATCTCCTCCTCGACGTCGACGTGGTGCTTCTCGTGACCGTCCAGCAGGTACAGGAAGCCGTCGGTGATCTGGTACTTCTCGCCGGTCTCCTTGTCCGTCAGCGTGCCCTTGCCGCCGACGCAGTACACCGCCTCGACGTGGTTGGCGTACCAGAAGTCGTTGGAGGTGCCGGCGCGCAGGGTGGTCTCGTGCAGGGAGAAGCCGACCTTCTCCTTGGCCAGAACCATCCGGCGGGACCGCCAGTTGGGGGTGTCGATATCGCGGTCAGTGCCGTTGAGGTCATCGATGTGCAGGGTGTACATGCCTACGCTCCTTTATCAGAACAGGGGTGAAACTGGCAGAGTGGGCCGCTGGACCAGCGCCACCGGGCTCAGTGCGGGGGCCGCAGCCGGCTCGGCTCACCAGCGTTGCCCGTGGCCGCCAGTGTGGACTCCTCGATGATCTGCAGACCCTTCTGCAGGTCCTCGGAGCTGATGGTCAGCGGCGGCATGACCTTGATGACCTCGTCCTGCGGCCCGGAGGTCTCCAGCAGCATATTGCGCTTATAGCACTCCGCGGCGACCTTCCCGGCGGTGTCCGGGTTCGGGTAGCAGATGCCGGTGAGGAAGCCGCGGCCGCGGATCGTTGCACCCTTCACGTGCCCGGCGATCTGCTCCAGGCCCGTCCGCAGCTGCTCGATCTTGTCCGCCAGCTCGTTCTGGAAGGTGTCATCGGACCAGAACAGCTCGAAGGCGCGCGCACCGGTCAGGAACGCCATGTTGTTGCCGCGGAAGGTGCCGTTGTGCTCGCCGCCCTCCCAGACATCGAGCTCCGGCTTGAACAGGGTCAGCGCCAGGGGCAGCCCGTAACCCGAGATCGACTTGGAGACACAGACGATGTCCGGGACGATGCCGGCCTCCTCGAAGGAGAAGAACCGGCCGGTGCGGCCGCAGCCGGCCTGGACGTCGTCGACGATGAGCAGAATGTTGTGGCGCTTGAGCAGGTCGGCCAGGCCCTTCAGCCATTCCATGCGTGCGGCGTTGAGTCCGCCTTCGCCCTGCACGGTCTCCACGATGACGGCGGCCGGCTTGTCCACACCGGAGCCGGAGTCCTCGAGCACCTTCTCCAGCCAGATGAAGTCGGGGATGTCGCCGTCGAAGTAGTCGTCGTAGGGGATCTTCGAGGAGTTCGTCAGCGGGATCCCGGCGCCGCGGCGCTTCATGGAGTTACCGGTGACTGAAAGCGCACCCAGGGTCATGCCGTGGAAGGCGTTGGTGAAGGAGAGGATGTGCTGACGGCCGGTGACCTTGCGGGCCAGCTTCAGTGCGGCCTCGACGGTGTTGGTGCCGGTGGGGCCGGGGAACATGACCTTGTAGTCCAGGTTCCGCGGCTTGAGGATGATGTCCTCGAAGGTCTGCAGGAACCGGCGCTTGGGCGGGGTGTTCATGTCCAGCGAGTGGGTGACCCCGTCATTGGCGACGTAGTCGACGATCAGGTCACGCAGCTCCGGGTGGTTGTGCCCGTAGTTCAGTGCGCCGGCACCGGAGAAGAAGTCCAGGTAGCGGGTGCCGTCCTCGGTGGTCTGGTAGGCGCCGGAGGCCTTCTCGAAGACGGCCGGCCAGTTCTTGGAATAGCTGCGGACCTGGGATTCGCGAGTCTCGAAGATCTCTGTGGACATGTGTCATACCTCCGTGCTGCGGTCTCGCCGCAGCGCTGTCGATGGTGATGGTCGGTTCAGGTCAGGGGTTCAGGCGGCGTCATCGCCGTCTCGGTACGGGATGCGGTGTGGCCCCGAGGTGGGCCGCGCCGGGATCAGGTGTCTGTGCGCAGCGGCTCCACCGTGTAGAGGTCCTCTGCGGCGTGCTCTTCCCCGGATGCGCTGGCCGGGGGGAAGAGGTCGGTGCCGAAGAGGTCGCGGCGGGTGATCTCGGTGCCGTGGTGGCGGGCGAGTGCGGTGAACAGGGCGATCGAGGCCTCGTTGTCGGCGGTGATCGTGGTCTCCAGGCGGGAGGCGCCGGAGCGGGCGATCACGTCGAAGAGCATCTTCTTCGCCAGCCCCCTCCCGCGGAAGGCGGAGTCGACGCCGACCTGCCAGATGAACAGCGTCTGTGGAGCATCCGGGCGGATGTAGCCGGAGATGAACCCGGCGAGCTGACCATCCACCAGAGAGACCACTGAGGTCGGGGCGAAGTCACGCGCCCAGAGGATGTAGGCGTAGGGGGTGTTGAGGTCCAGGACTCCGGTGCCCTTGGCCAGAGCCCACATCCCGGCACCGTCTTCGACGGTCGGAGTGCGGATCTCGATCGTCTCGCCAGAGCCGTTCTGGGTCGGATCCGTGGGTGCGTCGGCGTGGTCGGTGTGCGACATCGTTGTTCAGCCTAATCCGCGGTGCAGAGGAATCAACCCTTGTGCCCCGGTCAGAGGGTGGTGGAGGCTGCCTGAGGAGGTGTGGTGGCGGATACTCTGAGCAATTCGTGAGCGCTGTTCGCTCAATGCTGCCGGGGCATGCGCGGGGCGGACGGTGAATCCTCCAGGGAAAGGCATGACTGTAATTGTCCCGTGATGGGATTTATTCTGTGCTGATTGGTGAGGTGGCGATCGTCATCACAGAGAATCGGAGGCGACGATGTCGGCGGGCCGGTCGAACTCAGTGCCTGGCTAGACTTGCCTGCGGTCCTTGCGGACTGAACTCCGGTCCGCACATCACTCACCTGGGGGAGCTTCATGGCGACTGCGCGCAGGCGGATCCTGCCCGGCTTCGGCTGGGACATCTACGGCGACGGGCGGCGTATCCGCCCCGGCGACGTCGTCGCACCGGATCAGCGGCTGAGCTGGGGCAGGACCACCGGCATCGGGCTGCAACACGTGGTCGCCATGTTCGGCGCGACGTTCCTGGTGCCGCTGATCACCGATTTCCCGCCGTCGACGACGCTGTTCTTCTCCGGCATCGGCACGCTGCTGTTCCTGGTGATCACCGCCGGGCGGGTGCCGTCCTATCTGGGCTCCTCGTTCGCGTTCATCGCCCCGGTGACCGCGGCGACGGCGATGCACGGGATGTCCGGGGCCCTGGGCGGGATCATCATGGCCGGGGCGGGTCTGTTCCTGGTGGGACTCATCGCGCATCTGGCCGGGACCCGGTGGATCCAGGTGCTGATGCCCCCGGTGGTCACCGGGTCCATCGTCGCGCTGATCGGGCTGAACCTGGCCCCGGCGGCGTGGAACAACGTCGATGCCGCCCCGGTCACGGCCACGGTCACCATCGTGGCGATGCTGCTGGCCGGTGTGCTGTTCTGCGGCCTGCTCGGCCGGCTCTCCATCCTCGTCGGCGTGGTGGTCGGCTATGTGGTCGCTGTGTTCCTCGGTGAGGTGGACTTCTCCGCCGTCGGTGAGGCGGCTTGGTTCGGTCTGCCGGCGATGACGGCGCCGACGTTCCACCTCTCCGTGGTGGGCCTCTTCGTACCGGTGGTGCTGGTGCTGGTGGCCGAGAACGTCGGGCATGTGAAGTCGGTGGCGCTGATGACCCGCCGTGATCTGGATCCGGTGGCCGGCCGGGCGCTGATGGCCGACGGTGTGGCCACGATGCTCGCCGGCTCAGGTGGCGGGTCCGGGACCACCACCTACGCGGAGAACATCGGGGTGATGGCCTCGTCGCGGGTGTATTCCACGGCCGCGTATTGGGTGGCCGGGGTGTTCGCGATCCTGCTGGGTCTGATGCCGAAGGTCGGCGCCGTCGTCGCCACTGTGCCGGTGGGTGTGCTCGGCGGGGCGGGGACGGTGCTCTACGGGATGATCGGGGTGCTCGGCGTGCGGATCTGGGTGCAGAACCGCGTGGACTTCGCCAACCCCATCAACCTGGCGGTGGCGGGTGTACCGCTGATCATCGCCATCGCGAACTTCACCATGGTCTTCGGCGATGTGGTCTTCGAAGGCATCGCGCTGGGCAGCTTCGCCGCACTGGCGATCCACCATGGGATGAGCTGGGTGGCGCGGATGCGCGGCACCGACCCGGGGGCGGAGGTCGCTGAGGATCAGGACCCCCGTGAGGTCTATGCGAGCCCGGTCAATGCCGATGATCTCGCGCGCGAGGCGGACCGCCGCCCAGACCCGTCTGCCTGACCAGCCCCTGATCCGTTCCATACCAGCCCCTGCTCCATTCCATGAGTGTGAGAAAAAAGGGGTGCACGAGGCGGCCTGATCTGGTTAGGGTGAAGGTGTCCGACGGTGCAGCGGACCTCTGAGGAGGGACGAGGCACCGGCTGAACTGACGAAAGGAGTTCGTATGGGACTCGGAGATAAGTTCAATGACGCCAAGGACAAGGCTCAGGAGCACGCTGGCAACGCCAGCGACAAGCTGGGCGAGTTCGCGGGCAACGACGACAAGGGCGGCGACAAGAAGGACGACAAGAAGTGATCGTCCCTTCGTGACGTCGGCCGGTCGTTGACCGCCGAGACAGACGCCGGATCACAGACCCGTCAGGGGACTGGGGTCCGGCGTTCTGCTGTGCGGGGTCACGTCGCCGGGGTCATCGCGACGGATTCATAGCGCCGGGGTCATCGCGGCGTCGTCATCGTCGCCGCCAGGGCCAGAAGCTGCTCCTCAGCACCGTGCCGGCCGATCAGATGCACCGACCAGCTCAGCCCGGCCTCGTCCTGGAGCACCGGCACGTTGATCGCCGGCAGGCCGAGCACATTCACCACTGAGGAATACGGGGTGAACCGGCACTGGGCCTCATAGTTCTCCGCCGGGTCCAACCCGGCGAAGAATCCCACCTCAGGGGCCGCAGAGGCCAGCATCGGGGTCATCAGGACGTCGGCGTCGGCGAAGATGGACTCGGCCTCACGTGCCGCACGCTGCAGCTGACCCACTGCTGCAGCCGTCTCCTCCGGCGGCCGCGAGCGTGCCAGCTCCAGGAAGTACCGGGTCAGCGGCTCCAGCCTGCGCTCCTGCTCTGCAGAGAACGATGACGACGCCAACCCGGAGGTCCACAGCGCACGGAAGCGACGGTGGTAGTCCTCGGGCCAGATCCTGTTGCCCCGACGTCGGCGCGCACGGTCTTCATCGATGAGTCGATGCCCGAGTGCGCCCAGCAGCTCTGCGCCCCGGCTGTAGGCATTGACGGCCTGATCAGCCAGGGCAACGTCCAGATCAGGGGTGAAGGGGGAGTCGGTGGTCATCCGCACGGTCAGCGTGTCCAGCCCCCGGTCCAGCGCCTGCCGTACGGCCGCCATCGCCGGTCCTTCAGCAGGTGTCATGACTGCCTCAGCAGTGTGGGTGCTTCCAGCTGTGCGGGAACCGCCACGGCCCCCTGACGGGGCCGGACGGAACCGTGAACCGGCCATGACGTCGAAGAGCAGTGCCGCATCAGCCGCTGACCGGGCGATCGGCCCGGAGACTGCCAGGTTCCGCACGTCCTGCCGCTGCGGATCATCAGGCATCCGCCCGCGTCCCGGTTTCAGGCCCACCAGCCCGCAGGCGGCCGCCGGGATGCGGATGGAACCGCCGCCGTCGGAGCCTGGCGCGAAGGGCAGCAGCCCGGCGGCCACCGCCGTCGCCCCTCCGCCGGTGGACCCGCCGGAGGTCCGTGACGGGTCCAAGGGGTTGCGCGCGGCCGGACCGAGCTCGTTCTCCGAATAACAGGGCAGCCCGAACTCCGGCACCTGGGTCTTGCCCACACTGATCGCCCCGCTGCGGTGCACCCGCCGGGGGAGCCTGTCGTCACGGGCGGGGGTGGGGTGTTCCACGGCCGCGGAGCCGAAGGTCGTCGGCATGCCGGCCACGTTGACCAAGTCCTTGAGCGCCGTGGGCAGCCCCAGCAGCGGATGGGCGGCCGAGAGTTCGCGCAGGCCGCCGAGCTGGGCGAGCATCGCGCGGACCTCATCGGTCTGCCGCGCCTGGATCACCGCCGCTTCCGGCTCCAGGCTGAGGAAGGCGCCGAGCTGATCCGCCTCAGCTGCTTTCACGGCTGCGGAGACCATCTCCTCGGCCGAGATCTTCCCGCGGAGGAACGCTGAGCGGAGTGCGGTGGCCGAGCTGCTGAGCATAGTGGCCTCAGAACTGACCTCAGAAGCAGGATGACTCATGGCCCCACCCTATGCGCCCGCGGCGATACAGTGCTGTGCAGAGAGCAATCGCATCGGGCAGGTGTGCAGGGCCGGTGCGCGAGACCAGTTGTGCAGGAGGTTGTCATGTCCGATTACGAGACTGTCCGGGCCGCCGAGGTGCCGGAGGGCGCGGTGCTGCTCGATATCCGTGAGGACTACGAATACGAGGCCGGTCACGCTCCCGGCGCGGTTCACATTCCGATGGATCAGATCCCCGAGCGCTTCGCCGAGGAGCTTGATCCCGACGACGACGTCTACGTCACCTGCCGCACCGGCGGGCGCGCAGTGCGCATCACCCAGTGGCTCACCGGCCAGGGCTACACGGCGATCTTCGTCGCCGACGGGATGGGCGGATGGCTGGAGGCCGGCCGTGCGCTGGAGTCCTCCACCGGTGACGAGCCGGAGATCCGGTGACGGGCGACGCCACCGATCCCCGTCATCGCCCGGCGCATGCCGCACGGTACGCCTACCTCGGGCCGTCGGGCACGTTCACCGAGGCCGCCCTGCTGCAGGTGCCCGGAGCCGCCGAGGCTGAGCGCCTTCCCGCATCCTCTGTGCCCGCCGCCCTGAGCATGGTGGAGCGCGGTGAGGTCGATGCGGCAATGGTGCCGATCGAGAACTCAGTGGAAGGCGGGGTGACGGCGACTCTGGATGCGGTCTCGGTGGCCCACCGGCTGCACATCGTCGCCGAATCCCTGGTGCCGATCAGCTTCGTCCTCGCGGCCGCCGCCCCGATGCCCCTGGAGGGAGTGCGCGCGGTGACCACGCATACCCACGCCTGGGCGCAGGTCCGCGGCTGGGCCGAAGGCCACCTCGACGACGTCGAGTTTCTCCCCTCATCCTCGACGGCCGCCGCCGCCGGGGAGATTCTGCGGGGGGAGACCTCTGCGCAGGCGGCGGTCTGCTCGCCGCTGGTTGCTGAGCAGCTGGGCCTTCACGTCCTGGCCGAGGGTATTGAGGATGTCTCCGGGGCGGTCACCCGCTTCGTGCTGGTCTCCCGGCCGGGGCCGGTGCCGGAGATGACCGGGGCGGATAAGACCACGCTGATGATCCCGTTGCCCCAGGATCGTGCCGGTGCGCTGATGGAGCTGCTTGAGCAGTTCTCCACCCGCGGGGTGAACCTGTGCCGCATCGAGTCCCGTCCCACTGGTGGCGGGCTGGGCCAGTACTTCTTCTCGATCGATCTTGAGGGCCATGTGGCGGAGTCTCGGGTGGCTGAGGCGCTCGCCGGAGTCCACCGCAGTGCGCCGGGGATCCGCTTTCTGGGGTCTTACCCGCGGGCGGATCGCCGGTCTCAGCACGTCACCGATGACGTCAGCGACGCCGCCTTCGCCGCGGCGGAGCAGTGGATCGGTGGGATCGTGGGCGGAGCCTCAGAGCGCTGAGCAGCTTCAGAGCGTTGAGCAGAGCGCGGCCGCGTTGAGTGCCGGTGTGGATGCGCTGTGCCGGCTGGTCATAGCCAGCTGGTCACGCTGACCGGGCGGCGTACTGGGCGCGTACCGCGGCCTGCTGATCCCGCTGCGCAGGTTCCTCGCCGGCCCGTTCGAGGTCTTCCAGTGTGCGCCGCCGGGTGGGCAGCTGCAACACACCGTTGACTTTGACCGCACCGGGGCGGACCACTGCCTCGACACGTAGGACCTCGCCGAGGGCGTCGCCGTCGATCTGGAACGGCATCGGCTCAGCGCTCTCCAGCAGGGCCGTGCGGCCCTGACGGACCTGCATCACCGGTAGGTCCGCCTGGGAGCGGGTCACCGTCTTGGCGACGATCCGCATCCAATCCCAGAGGTGCCGCGGGGTGAACAGCACGGTGTCGAGCCGGCCGTCGTCGAATCGCGCGGAGGGGACCAGCACCATCCCGGCCTGCAGGGATCCGCAGTTGGCCAGCAGCACTGAGCGCACCTTATGGGTGCGTGGGCGCTCATGGTCCACAGTCAGTGTGACCGGGTGCCGGTGCCCGATGAGATGACGTGCACCGGCCTCTCCGTAGGCCAACCAGCCGGCGCGCTGTTTGAGGACATCGCGTGTGCCGCTCATGACCTCGGCGTCCATACCGGCTCCGGCAATGACCAGGGAGTGTTCGTGGACGGTGCCGCCGTCGTCGTCGGTGATCACCAGGTCCACCAGGTCCACCGGCGAGGAGGGTCCGTGCAGGGCTTCATCGATGCAGGCTTCGAGATCGTGGTAGGGCAGTCCGATATTGCGGGCGAAGAGATTGCCGGTGCCCATCGGCACCACTCCCAGGCTCACTGAGCCGTCCGCCTCATCGGCTAGGGCTCCGGCCACTTTGCGGACGGTGCCGTCCCCGCCGGCGGCAAGCACGACGTCGGCGCCGTCGCGGATGGCCTGCAGTGCCATCGAGCGCCCGGGGTCTGCAGCGGTGGTCCGGTAGATCATCGGTTCCGGGAGTCCCGCCCGGCTGCAGGCGCGGTAGACCTGACGGGCGATCTGCGCGGCCTCGGTCTTCGTTGGGTTGAGCACCAGGCCGATGCGCCGCTGGTCGTGGGCGGCTGAGGCGAATTCCTGGGCTTCCTGTTCACGCAGGGCCTGCAGCTGGCTCAAGGAACGGCGCAGGCGGTGGTTCGAGATCAGCGCACCGATCATCACCGCAGCGGTGACCACGGCGATCGCCACGGCGACGCCGAGCAGCAGCGGCAGATTCTCAGAGCCCATTCGGGTCAGTCTATCTCCACCTGGGTGGATGAGGCCGGGGCTGGATACGACGTAGGGGTGCTGAAGAAACGCAACCGTGGACGATGTCACTCCACGTACCGGGGCGTTCTCGAGGTGAGTCGAACGTCCGAGCGTTCAGTTCACTGCAGACCGTAGTGGGCAGCGAACGGGTCCCAGGTGGGATCGCTGTGGACCTCCAGCTCGATCACTCGGGCAGCATCGGCCGCGGCCTCGTGTCCGCTGAGATGTTCGATCAGGGCGGCAGTCATGTCCATGCCTGCCGCAACACCGGAGGAGGTCCACCGGTCTCGGTCCTGGACCCAACGCGCCTGTGGAACCCAGGTGACATCTTCGCCGTGCTGCGTGGACCAGGCGAAGGCTCTCTTATTGGAGGTGGCCCGGTAGCCTTCCAGGAGGCCAGCTGCTGCCAGCAGGGCTGATCCGGTGCAGACCGACGTGATGAGCTGAGCCCCAGTTGCCCAGCGGGTAAGGCCGCTCAAGAACTCCACATCCTCCACGAGTGATCTGGCACCTATACCGCCGGGCACTATGACGAGATCCGGCGTGCCCGCACTTCCGAAGGACTCCTCAGCGATCACTTCGATGCCCTGGCTGCTCCGCACACGTCCGGCCGTCGGTGTGACGTAGGTGATCCGATATTCGTCGGGGAGCTTACTGAGCAGTTCGACTGGCCCGAACACATCGAGCAGTTCGAAACCATCGAAGAGCACCATCCCGACATCACGCGCTGCCCGTGTCATGCCGTTATCCTCCCAGCTAGTCTCGTTCTCCCGCCAGAGAACGGGCCGCAACGGCTGTCACGGCCGTATGGATAACGGCGAAAGGCCGCCTCTCCAGATTCCAGAGGGTAGTTCCAGGCGGTAGCGTTGGAAGGCATGAACACTCCGGTTCCCCCGCACGCAGCGCCTGCTGCTGGGTGCTCTCAGATGTCTGGGGAGCCTCCGGGGCCGGGATCGTGGCTGCGGGAGCGGGTCTGGCTGCTCGACCTGCTCGTCGTGATCGGGGTGTTCCTCTACAACGTGCCAATCATCCCGACCTACGCTGACGATGCGATGACGGGGATCGGGCTGATCATTGTCTCGGCCGCGCTCTGCGCTCCGTATATGCTGCGCCGTCGGTATCCACTGGCCGTGTTCGGAATCATGCTGGTTGCGGCCTGTGTGCAGTTGCTGTTCAGTGCGCCGATTCTGGTGGCGGATGTGATGCTGCTGTTCGCGGTCTATAACGTCGCGACGGGCTATCGGTGGTGGGCCTCGCTCACCGTAGCACTGCTGGCGGTCGGGTGGCTGCTAGTAGCGGCGATCCCGCATCTCGGCGACGAGTTTCTCGAAATCGGTCAGCTCGGGGTGCTGGTCGTGGTGACGTTGTGGGTGTGGACCTGGGGCACGCTCGTGCGCATACGTCGTCAGTACATTGCTGGCTTGCGGGAGCGCGCGGAACAGGCGGAACGGGAGCGGGAGACGAACGCCCGGATCGCGGTCGCGGATGAGCGGGCGCGGATCGCGCGGGAGATCCATGACATCGTCTCGCACAGTCTGAGCGTCGTGGTGGTGATGTCCGACGGCGCGGCGGCGAAGGTCGAGTCGGAGCCAGAACGGGCGAAGTCGGCGATGCTCGGGGTGCTGGACACGGGCAGGACGGCGCTGGCGGAGATGCGGCGGATGCTGGGTGTATTGCGTGATGATGAGCCGGGGTCGCAGGCCCCGCAGCCGGGGATCACCCAGCTTGAGGACCTGATCGAGCAGTCCCGCGCGGCGGGTATGCCGGTCGCTCTCACCGTGAGCGGCGAACGGCCCCCTCTGTCGCAGGGTGTGGAGCTGACGGTGTACCGGGTGGTTCAGGAGGCTCTGACGAATGTACGTAAACATGCTGGGTCGCAGGTGACGGGCGTCGATATGGCGCTGACGTATCGGCCGGAAGAGGTTGAGGTGCGCGTCGCCGATGACGGCCGTGGCCCGACCGACGACGTGGGCGGGCACGGTCTGGTCGGGATGCGTGAGCGGACTGCCGCGCACGGCGGCACCTTCCAGGCAGGGGCGCGCGTGGGTGGCGGGTTCGAGCTCGTTGCGGTGCTGCCACGCGAGGGCGAGGGGGCGTGATGGTGCGGGTGGCGCTGGTTGATGACCAGGAGATGATCCGGATGGGGATGCGGATGGTGCTGGAGTCACAGCCTGGGATTGAGATCGTAGGTGAGGCCGATGACGGCGACACTGCCCTGGACCTGCTCAGCTATGTCGAGACCGATGTGGTGTTGATGGATGTGCGGATGCCCAGGATGAACGGTGTCGAGGCGACCCGGCGGTTACATGAACGAAAAGGCCCGCCGAGCGTGTTGATCCTGACGACGTTCGATCTGGACGAGTACGCCTACGACGCCCTCCAGGCTGGAGCGTCCGGATTCCTGCTCAAGGACACCCCCGTGGAGGACATCGCCGCGGCGATCCATCACGTACATACCGGGGATGCGGTGGTGGCGCCGAGTACGACACGACGGTTGCTGGACCATTTCATGCATGCCCGACAGAAGGTAGAGGAGCTGGATTCGACGCGGCCGGGTGACGCCGGGGCGCGGTTGGCGGAGCTGACGCCACGTGAGCACGAGGTGCTGCGGTTGATCGCGCGGGGTCTGTCGAACGCGGAGATCGCCGCCGAGCTCGTACTGGCCGAGGGCACTGTGAAGGTGCATGTGGGGCGTATTCTCACCAAGCTCGGGCTGCGTGACCGGGTGCAGGCGGTCGTGCTCGCTTATGAGACCGGCCTGGTCGAAGCTGGCGGGCACTGAACGATCGAACCACGTCTGTCTCCCAGGCCGTACTCGGCTGGTGGCGTATGCCTGAGGTGATATACGGAAGATATGCCTGCGGTGAGACGATCCGCAGGCATGTCTTCCACGATCGTCGAAACATCGAATCTGACCAAGCGCTACGGCGGGCGCACAGTCGTCGAGAACCTGGACCTGCGGATCCCGTCAGGGAGTGTGTACGGGTTCCTCGGCCCCAACGGGGCCGGGAAGTCCACGACGATGAAGATGCTGCTGAGCCTGATCCAGCCCACCAGCGGTGAGGTGCAGATCATGGGGCAGCCCATGACGCGGGCCACCAGGCGGAAGTTGCTTGGCGGCATCGGTTCGCTGATCGAGGCCCCTCCGGGGTACGCGCATCTGACCGGGGCGGAGAATATGCGCCTGGTGCAGCGGATGCTCGGCCTGAACCGGCAACAGGTCGACTTCGCCGTCCGCGCGGTGCGGCTGCAGGACCAGATGGGTAAGAAGGTGCGTGAGTTCTCCCTGGGCATGAAGCAGCGCCTGGGCATCGCGATGGCACTGGCCCGACAACCGAGGTTGCTCATTCTGGACGAGCCTACGAATGGCTTGGACCCGGCCGGGATCGAGGAGATGCGCACGCTGCTGCGCCGCCTGGCCGGAGATGGGGTGACGGTGATGGTGTCCTCGCATCTGCTCGGGGAGATCGACAAGACCGCGAACGTGCTCGGGATCCTTTCCGGTGGACGGATGATCTTCCAGGGCTCCCGCTCAGAGCTGATGGCTGCCTCCAACCCGGATGTGCTCATCACCTGCTCGGCCCCGGAAACTGCTGCCCTCACGCTGCACGCGTTCAGTGCCCGTGTCACCGAGTCAGGGGAGGTCGCTGTCCCCGGCCTGGACAACCGGCAGACCGCCGGGGTCGTCGCCGCCCTGGTGAGCGAGAAGGTCGGCGTCTACGGGGTGCGCCGTCAGGAGCAGACGCTCGAGGACGTGTTCATGAGCCTCACTGCGGGCGGTGGACTGTGAGCGGCCGGACGATGACTGGGCGCGTGATGTTCGGCAGCGCGTTGGTGAACGAGTTCGCCAAGATGCGGCACCTCAGTGTCGGTCTGGTTGCGACGGTCATGGTCCTGGGTGTGTTGGCGCTGTCGTTGTTCGCGGTTGTGTCCAGCCCGGATTTCAACCCGGATTCGCCTGGAGCGTGGAACGCGCTGCTGGCCGGGATGTCGCTCGGCATCCCACTCATCTCCCCGCTGCTGCTGGCCGTGCTCGCCTCCCGGCAGACCGACATCGAGCACCAGGGCCACGGGTGGCTCATGCAGTCCACTTCCGGGATCACCCCCGGCAGTCTTTGCCGCGTCAAGCTCGTCTCTCTCGGCATCGTCGTCACTGCGGTCACGATCGGTACCAGCCTGACCGTCCTTGCCTTCGGGAAGATCTTTGCGGGCATTCTGCCGCCGGTGCCGCTCGGTCACTGGACCGGGTTCTCACTGTGCGTGCTCGTGGTCAACCTCGCCGTGTTGGCGCTGCACATCCTGCTCTCGGCCAAGGTCGAGAACCAGCTCGTCGTCCTCGGAGTTGGCGTGCTTGGTTGCATCCTCGCCGTGTTCTCCCAGGGCCTCCCAGAAGCCGTCGCCCACCTCACCCCGTGGGGGTACTACGCCCTCGCCCAAGCGGCTGGTTACCAGGGTGATGCGATCCAAGCACTGCCGATCGCCTACCCGAGCATTGCCGTTCTCGCGGTGATCGTCACCGGGCTGTTCGCCGTCCTGACGTGCCGTTTCGACCGTCAGGAGGCCTGACATGAGCACCTTGTCCGCTGAACTCGTCAAGCTTAAGCGTTCCCTGGCCTGGCCGATCGTGGTGCTCCTGCCGATCGTCCTGGTACTCGCCGGTGCAGCTACCCGGCTCGCCAATGGACGCACCCCAGACAACGGGTGGCACACCGTCTGGCTGCAGTCGGTCGGCTTCTACGGCCTGTTCCCGCTCGCGATCGGGATCGCGATCCTTGGATCCCTGGTGTGGCGGGCCGAGCACCGTGGCAGCAACTGGAATGCGCTGATGAGTGGCCTTACCAGCTCGCTGCGTATCGTCACCGCGAAAGCCGTCGTGGTCGCCGGGCTCACTGCGATCATGCAGGTCATCCTCCTTGCCGCAGTGATCGTGATCGGCAAAGTCGTATTTGGGCTACCCGGCATGCTCCCCGGCGAATACTTCGGCGTCACCGGGCTGCTGATCGTCGCGACGATCCCGGCTGCCGCCACGCAGTCGGCGCTGTCGATGTTCCTGCGTTCGTTTGCCGTCCCCAGCGCCGTTGCCCTCGTTGCCTCCGGGAGCTCCACCGTGGCACTCATGGCTCTCGGCAACGCCGCGCTCGTCTCGCCTTACGGCCTCGCCACCAGGACGGCCCTGCTGGGTACCGGGTCGTTCGTCGACACCGGCGTCATCACCGGCAGTGACGTCACCGCGATTCTCGCTGCTGCCGTCGTGCTCTTCACCGTGGTCATTACTGTGAGTTCAGCAGCCCTCGAACACCTCGACACCCGCACGTAAGCCGAAGTGCTCATCGCTGCCCCTGACACGACTACGTGGCTCGACCGAAGAAAACGATTTCTGCCCCACCTGGGGATCCAGACTGGGGTGTACGTGAGCGCGCTGATCAGTCTGTGCATCGACAGCATCAAGCGCGGACCACCGGACTCGTCACCTCGCCAGAAGCGCCGCTGTTCTCAACCAGCCCCGGCACGCTGTTGACGAGTGATGCGATCGGAAGCTCGTCGTCCTGCACGCGGCGACCACGGCCGGGGGATGCCCGAGTCTGACGGATAAGTACATCCCCCGCATACTCTGCGCCGCACACTCGACCGGGTCCCCGCCATCGGGAACCGGCCGCCAATGCGCTATCAGGCAACTGACACTCGTGTCACCGAGCCGACTGAGGTCAGGACCGCCTTGAAGTACTGTTGGAGTGCGGCGCGTAATCGGTGTCGCACAGTTGAAGGAGGTGGTCGGCATGCCGACGCTTTCTCTGATTGGTGACGCCCTCGGTAGGCGGGAGTCATAAAACGCTCGTCGAGGTTCCGTAGGACCGTGGATGACCTCACGGCTGGAGACCGCAGAAGCGAGAAGCCCCGACCTGGGTAACCCCAGTCGGCGGCACCCCGAGTTGGTGACAACTCGGCGTCCAGCGCGGATGACCTAACCTCCGAGAGTGCGAAACCAGAATCAGGAGGTTGGCGGCCCAACGGGTTGCCGAGGTGGCGGTCAGGTTGTCTGGCCGCTACCTCATTATCGTCACAAGGGCGTTATCCGTTTCTACGTATTCATCCTCGCTACCTGTCACGACGTTGTTCCGAGCCTCTTTGGCTTCGGACTCCTCCTAAGGCGGAGAGTCCTTAGATGAGGAGAAGGGACGGAGGGGCACGATCGCGCAGAGCCATCCGAGACTCCGAGGCCGATTCAACTCGCGGAGGTGAACACGTTGACAGACCCTCGGCCGTCTCCCCGTCCATTCGACATCCGGACCTGGGCCCGGGTTCGGGCTAACCTGGTCTCATGATCGACATCAAGCACCTCATCGAGGAACCGGAGCTGTACAGGGCGAGCCAAAGGGCACGCGGAGCAGAGGAGGCGCTGGTTGACCGGGCGATCTCCGCGCATCAGACCCGCAGTGAGTCGATCACCCGGTTCGAGTCTCTGCGTGCTGAGCAGAAGGCCTTCGGCAAACGCGTGGCTCAGGCCGAGGGGGAGCAGAAGCAGGCGCTGCTGGCGGAGGTCAAGGATCTCGCCGATCAGGTCAAGGAGGCGGAGACTGCCTCCAAGGCTGCGGAGGTGGAGCTGGGGCAGCTGCAGCGCAGCATCCCGAACCTCGTTCACCAGGGGGTCCCTTCCGGAGGTGAAGAGGATTCCGTGGTGCTGCGCCATGAAGGTGCCCCCCGTGATTTCACCGCTGAAGGGGTTGAGGTCCGTGACCACCTCGCCCTGGCCGAAGCGCTCGATGCCGTGGACATGGAGCGCGGGGCGAAGGTCTCGGGTTCGCGGTTCTATTTTCTGAAGGGAATCGGTGCCCGCCTGGAGCTGGCCATGATGCAGATGGGCCTGGACCAGGCACTCGAGCACGGTTTCACTCCGATGATCACCCCGACTCTGGTGCGCCCGGAGACCATGCAGGGCACCGGTTTCGACGTCGAACACGACGACGAGATCTACCGTCTGGAACGTGACGGCCTCTACCTGGTGGGAACCTCGGAAGTCTCCCTGGCCGGGTACCACGCCGATGAGATCCTCGAGTTCGAGCAGGGGCCGGTCCGCTATGCGGGCTGGTCCACCTGCTACCGGCGAGAGGCCGGTTCGCACGGCAAGGACACCCGTGGGATCCTGCGGGTCCACCAGTTCAACAAGCTGGAGATGTTCGTCTACTGCGCGCAGGAGGATTCCACCGCCGAGCACGAGCGGATGCTCGCCTGGGAGGAGGCGATGCTGCAGAAGATGGAGCTGCCGTACCGGGTGGTCGACATCGCCGCCGGGGACTTGGGGATGTCCGCGGCACGGAAGTTCGACTGCGAGGCCTGGGTGCCATCCCAGGGCACCTACCGGGAACTGACCTCGACGTCGGACTGCACCACGTTCCAGGCACGACGCCTCAACATCCGTGAGCGCACAGTCAAGGAGGACGGTTCCAAGGGAGCGACCCGTCCGGTGGCGATGCTCAACGGCACATTGGCCACCACCCGCTGGCTGGTGGCGATTCTGGAGAACCACCAGCAGGCCGACGGCGCAGTACGCGTGCCCGAGGCGTTGCGGCCTTACCTGGGTGGGCTGGAGGTCCTGTCTCCGGTGAGGTGAGGCTCATCAGGCTATCGGCCGTTGTTTTGAATAGCTAAGATGTAGAGCGGAGGCAGGCAGCACCGCCTGTCGTACCGCCTCGACGAAGGAGAGCGATCATGGCTGACCGCAACGCCCATTACACCGTCCCGGGCCTGGCTCTGGAGAACGGTCACGAGATCGCGGGGCTGCTGCAGCAGCGGCTCCACGCCCTGAATGACCTCCACCTGGCCTTGAAGCACGTTCACTGGAACGTCACCGGCCCCAACTTCATCGCCGTCCACGAGATGCTCGACCCCGAGATCGAGAAGGTCCGCGGCTTCGCCGACGAGGTCGCCGAGCGCATCGCCACTCTCGGCGGCACTCCCTCCGGCCGCTCGGCTGAGATGGTCGCCGAGCGCACCTGGGAGGACTACCCCCTGGGCCGCGCCGGCACCCAGGAGCACCTGCAGGAGGTCGACAAGGTCTACGACGGCGTCGTCTCCGACCACCGTCAGGTCATCAGCAAGGTCGGTGACACCGACCCGATCACCGAGGACCTGCTGATCGGTCAGACCCGAGAGCTTGAGCTGTTCCAGTGGTTCGTCCGCGCACACCTCGAGCGCTCCTGAGAGTGTCGATGCGGCTCATCTGAGGAGCCGCTCCTCGTGATGAACACCCTGAGGGCCGTCGGAGCAGTGCTCCGGCGGCCCTCGTCTTTGTGGCCCCAAGATATTTCTGGCCCGCATCGTTCTGGTCGGTCGTCCAGTGTTCACCTGCTGTTCCGCTGTGCGCGGCATGATCCGGCATAATGTCCATTCCGGCGTTCTACGCTGACGCGACGGACCTCTACGGTACGTGGCAGACCAGCGAAGCACCGCGCAACGGCATCGGATACCAACGGCATCGGATACTAAGAGACACCGCACGAGATATAGCAGCAGACCCGCGACATCAGACCTGACACCTGAACGGACGGCCCCCGCAGATGACCACCACTGAGACGAACCACACCGGAGAGATCTCCTACCCCGCCGCGGGCGACGGCGGCAGCCATGACCACCGCAGCGGCCGGGCCATGGTGTGTCTGGATGTGGACGGCACCCTGGTGGATCACGATGGTCACATGTCGGAGGCTGTGCGACAGGTCGGCCGAGAGGTGGTCGCTGCCGGACACACGGTGGTGGTCTCCACGGGACGTTCCCTGCCCGCGGTACTGCCGGTGGTCGAGGCGCTGGGGGTCACCCAGGGCTATGCGGTCTGCTCCAACGGTGGAGTGACCGTGCGCATCGACACCTCGTTGCCAGCCCGATATGAGGTCATCGATCGGCAGGTCTTCGACCCCGCCCCGGCGCTGCACGCCCTGAGCGACCGGCTGCCCAATGCCCGCTACGCAGTGGAGACGGCGGAGGGGATCTTCCTCTCCACCGAGCGTTTCCAGGACATGTCCTTCGGCCTCGCCGCCGAAGGGGTGTCCTTCCAGGAGCTCACGGAGGTCTCGGCGGTACGGCTGGTCGTCAACTCGCATACGGCCACCAGCGAGGAGTTCGCTGAGGCGGTGGGCGGCATCGGCCTGCAGGGGGTCACCTACTCGGTGGGCTGGTCCGCGTGGTTGGACATCGCCGCCTCCGGGGTCACCAAAGGATCTTCGCTCGAAGTGCTGAGGGACCAGCTCGGTGTGCCGTTGTCTGACGTGGTCGCCGTCGGAGACGGGCGCAATGACATCGAGATGCTGCGATGGGCCGGCCGCGGTGTGGCCATGGGGCAGGCGCCGGAGGAAGTGGTGGAAGCCGCCGATGAGCGCACCGCCCACGTCAACGACGACGGCCTGGTCCCCGTGCTGCGCAGCGTGCTCGACGGCGACTCCGGCCGGTAGGGGACACCCGCGGCTGAGCTTGAGGGCCCGGTCATGGCACCGTCTCGTACGGTTCTGAGCTAGACTGTATGCAGGTCGTATGAGGCTTCGGGACACTGAGGTCCATCGATCTGAGACCAACGGGGCCAGGGCTTCGGCACTGGCTCCGTTGTTGTGTCATCTGGCTGATGGCCATGTGCTGCGATAGGTGTGAACGTGGGGCAGCACAAGATCCTCGATCATCTGCTCCAATGTTGCGTTACCGCGGCTGACTATTTCTCCATTGGCGCGTTGTTGTCTGTTGCGGCCTTGCTTCTGCAGACCATACGCAACGAGGTCGGCGAGCTGGACACCCCGGTTCGTGTCTGATTCCACAAAATGCACTGTGTCGACAATGTTGCGCAGTGTGAGGTTGAAGCCGACGCCGCCATCACCGTCCTGCATATCTCGCAGAAGGTCCAGCTGGAAGTGATTGTGCTCGTCGGTCTCATCAGCGATCAACAGTGCCCGTTGCCGCATGGGTTCCTTGTGTGTGGAGATGTACTGCTGGATTTTCTCGACGATGAATTGGAAGGCCAACAGGTGAGGGGCGTGACTTGTGGATGGTCTCAGCCGTGTCTTGTTGATGGACGCGTGGGCGACGACGCAGTCGTGCGTCGATAGAGTCGCCAAGGCTTCCTCGTAGACGGCGACTCGTGCTGCCGGTGACAGTGCCGACCATGCCCCTCGGCCGCTAAAGAGTTCGGCGCCATGGAGCTCTTCTGACACCAGATCTGGTAATGCTCGTGCAACTACTCCGTCCAGGGAGCGTCGGAGTGCAAGGACTTGCTCCTCCGGCACGAGTACTGCCGCGATCCAGTGGACGGGTTGATAGGGGTCATCCAGTCTGCTTCCGGTATTACCGCTCTCGTCGAGGTAGACCAACCACATGGAGTCAGACTAGCCCCAGGCTATGACATGCCAGGGAGGGTCCACTGACTGCCCCTTGGGTCACTGGAGCGGGCTCGGACAGCAGCTGCGTGAGGCCCCCTGAGGGGTACTGCTTCGTGCACCTGCACTCAGCCGTAGAGATCAGCCAATCGGCCCACGGCCTCTGCCCCGACCAGATCTCCCGGCAACAGTGGCACGGTCTGGACTTCCAGCTGCGGCAGCAGTTCGCGCAGTGAGTCCACATGCGCGAGCTCCTGGGCCCGGCGGTGAGCCAGATACTCTCCCGCATCGGCGGGGGAGAGCCGGTTGACCACCAGCCCGCCCACGCGCACCCCGCTGCTCTCAAGCTCCTTCACCAGCTCCGCAGACTCCAACACGGGCAGCCGCTCGGGGGTCAGCACGACGACGAACGCACACCGACGGTCATCACGCAGCACATCGCGCAGATGCTCGAACCGGATGCGCCGCCGGGTGAGCACTGCGCGGATCCGCCGATCCCGCTGAGTCACCGGATCGTCGTCGCGGTCCAGTGCACGCACCGCCGCGCCGAACCGCTCGGCCTTGTCCCGGCGGGCCAACAGCCCCTCTGTCCACACCGTCATCGTCTCGGGCAGCGCCATCAGCCGTGCGGTATGGCCGGACGGCGCGGTGTCGAAGACGATGAGGTCATAGTCCTCCAAGGAGTCCTCGACCAGCTCGGCGATGCGCTCCAACAGCGCGGACTCATGCGTGCCCGGGGATTCCTCGGCCATCCGCAGATGCTCATCCACCTGCCGGTGCAGGTGCTCGGGCATCATCGACCGCAGAGTCTCACCCACCTCCCGCACATGAGCGGCCACAGTCCGCTGCGGATCGACCTCCACCGCATCGAGCCGACCCTGCGATGCATCCGCGTCCACCGCACCTGCGCCCCCGGCATTGGAGGCAGCATCGAACAGCGTGACGATCTCATCGCCGATCTTCCGCTCCCACAGATGCCCGATGTTATGGGCGGGGTCCGTGGAGACCAGCAGCACCCGCCCACCGGTGCGCGCCCGGTGCAGCGCCACCGCCGAGGCCGTCGAGGTCTTCCCCACTCCGCCCTTGCCGCCCAGAAACAGCACCTTCACGGTCTGGCTGAGGTCATTCAGCAGCATGACAGCCCTTCGATCGGCAGATCCTTCATCCCCTGGCGCACATGCCAGTCGTGCATCCGGTCGAGCATCTCCGGCAGCAGCTCCAACGTGGCCCCGGAGGCCGGGTTCGGGATCCCCAACGCCTCGGAGAGGACCAGCATCATGAACAGATCCTCCTCATCACGCTGGGCACGGGCCATCGTCCGGCGGTACGGCGCCGTATAGAACTCCTCCAGTCCGCGGGAGAACCCCCGCAGCCCCTCCCGCACTCGGCTCAGCCGGCTCCCGGTCACAGTGCTCAGCGCTCCCGGCTCGGCAGCTTCTCCGCCTCGCTCAGCAGCTGCTCATCCTCGGGCTCCTTCGGCTCCTTAGACACACGCCTCATCGCGATCAGCGACTCCACCAGCACCCAGGCCGCGGCGATGATGATGACCACGTCGATGGCCAGCAGCAACCAGTCGCCGTCGGAATAGAAGGTACCGAGCTGGACGATCGCCGCATAGGCGCTCATCACCAGCACGAACAGCGCCGGGATGAGCACCGGCAGGAACGGACGGCCCTTACGCATCAGGATGATCGTGATGATCATCAGCGTCAGCGCGGCCAGCAGCTGGTTAGTGGTACCGAACAGCGGCCAGATCAGCATCCCGCCGGAGCCGTCGCCGCCCTGCGAGAAGGTCAGCGCCAGGGCGATGCCCACAGTGATGAGCGTGGCCACCACCGTATTCAGCCGCACTCCGGCCAGCTCACCGATCTCCTGGATGACGAACCGCTTCAGGCGCACCCCGGTGTCCATCGTGGTGGCTGCGAAGAGCACTGCCATCGTCGCCAGGATCGTCGCCGAGAGGGACTCGGGGATACCGAGTCCGGCATTCATGATGGCCCCGCCGCCTTCGACGAACACCGGCACACCGCCGGAGGAGAAGGACTCATAGACGTTTTCCCAGTCCTGCAATGACTGGAACCCGGCGGTGGTCGCGATGATCGCCCCCAGCGCCAGCAGACCCTCACCCACGGCACCGAAGTAGCCGATGAACCGGGCATCGGTCTCCCGATCCATCTGCTTCGACGAGGTCCCCGAAGCCACCGTGCCGTGGAACCCGGAGATTGCCCCGCAGGCGATGGTCACGAACAACAGCGGCACGATGGACGGGGTATCAGCCGGCACGTTCTCATTCCACGCCGGGGCGACGACCGTCGGCGTCGCGATCAACACCGAACCGTAGAGGATGCCCAGGCCGATGAAGAGCTGGATGCCGTTGATGTAGTCCCTGGGCTGCAGCAGCACCCACACCGGCAGGATCGAGGCGATGGCTGCGTAGACGAAGAGCAGCACGATCCAGAAGCCCTCCGGTGCCAGGCCCATGACGCGCTCAGGCAGCTCGATCGGATACCGGTCACCCAGCAGGATCAGCCCGTAGAGAGCCACGACGCCCACGACTGAGACCACTGCCAGGTTCATCTTGAACCGGTAGATCGCCTGACCCACCAGCAGAGCCACCAGCAGCGCACCCCACGTGGGAATCACCGCACCCGGCTGAGCCACCAGCAGCCCGGAGATCACCACGGCGAAGGCGGCGACGACCATGAGCAGCAGCAGGAAGATGACCACGAGGAACAGGTTCCGGCCTCGGGCGCCGATGTAGCGCCCGGACAGCGTGCCGATGGACTGACCCTTATTCCGGGCCGAGGCCCAGAGGGAGCCGAGATCGTGCATGCCGGCGAGGAACACGGTGCCGAAGACCACCCACAGGAAGGCCGGCAGCCACCCCCAGATCACCGCGACGGCCGGACCCACGATGGGTGCAGCGCCGGCCACGGAGGTGAAGTGATGCCCCCAGAGCACGTACTTATTGGTGGGCACGAAGTCCACGCCGTCGTCGAACTCGTGGCCCGGGGTCTTGAACTCAGCGTTGAGCTTATAGACCCTCTTGGCCAGGAACCTCGAATACAGGACGTAGCCCGCCAGCATCATCACGACGCCGACGACGGCGAGTACTAGTGAATTGACACCATCCATGATGTCTCCCTCTCCACGAATGGACGAGCCGCATCAGCAGAACCCCAACCCTTCCCACAGGGTCAGACAGGCGGCACGGTCCGGTACGATGTGTGATCGGACACATCGTACCGGACCGCGCTGGGTGTCTCATCCCGGACTGGGCGAGGCGCCGCAGAGCCTCAGCTGAGGTCAGCGACGTTCGCTCGGCAGCCGCTCCTCAGCGGTCAGCGCCTCCTCGTCCTCCGGCTCACGGGGCAGCTTCCGTGCCTGGGCCATCGCGACCACCGATTCCACCAGCACCCAGGCTGCGGCGATGATGATCGCGATGTCGATGGTCAGCAGCAGCCACTCGCCGTTGGCGTAGAAGGTGCCCAGCTGGACGATCGCTGCCCAGGTGCTCATCACCAGGACGAAGAGCCCCGGGATGAGCACCGGCAGGAACGGGCGGCCCTTGCGCATCAGCATGATCGTCAGGATCACCAGGGTCAGTGCGGCCATGAGCTGGTTGGTGGTGCCGAACAGCGGCCAGATCAGCAGTCCTCCGGAGCCGTCGCCGCCCTGCGAGAAGGTCAGCGCCAGGCCCAGGCCGGTGGCAAGCAGCGTGGCCACCACAGTGCCCAGACGGACCCCGGCGAGCTGACCGATCTCCTGGATGACGAACCGTTTCAGCCGCATGCACGTGTCCATGGTGGTGGCGGCGAAGAGCACTGCCATCGTCGCCAGGATCGTGGCCGAGAGCCCGGCGGGGATGCCCAGCCCGGCGTTCATGATCGCCCCGCCGCCTTCGACGAACACCGGCACACCGCCGGAGGAGAAGGACTCGTAGACACCTTCCCATTCCTGCAATGACTGGAATCCGGCAGTGGTGGCGATGATCGCTCCGACGGCCAGCAGCCCCTCGCCCACGGCGCCGAAGTAGCCGATGAACCTGGCGTCGGTCTCCCGATCCAGCTGTTTGGAGGTGGTGCCGGAGGCGATGATCCCGTGCGCCCCCGAGATGGCCCCGCAGGCGATGGTCACGAAGAGCAGCGGCACGATGGAGGGTGTGTCAGCAGGGACGTTGTCATTCCATACGGGAGCCACCACAGTGGGGGTGGCGAGCATGACGGAGCCGTAGAGGATGCCCAAGCCGATGAAGAGCTGGATGCCGTTGATGTAGTCGCGCGGCTGCAGCAGCACCCACACCGGCAGGATGGAGGCGATCGCCGCGTAGATGAACAGCAGCACGATCCAGAAGCCCTGCGGATTCATGCCCATCATCGGATCCGGCAGTTCGATGGGATAGCTGTCACCGAGCAGGATGAGCCCGTAGAGCGCGGCAACGCCGACGATCGAGACCACTGCCAGGTTCATCTTGAACCGGTAGATCGCCTGGCCCACGCCGAGTGCGACGATCAGTGCACCCCAGGTGGGGATCACCGCGCCCGGTTGGGCCACTAGCAGCCCGGAAATGACGACGGCGAAGGCGGCGACGACCATGAGCAGCAGCAGGAAGATCACGGCGAGGAAGAGGTTGCGGCCGCGGGCGCCGATGTAGCGGCCGGAGAGTGTGCCGATGGACTGGCCCTTGTTGCGGGCCGAGGCCCAGAGGGAGCCGAGATCGTGCATGCCGGCGAGGAACACGGTGCCGAAGACCACCCAGAGGAAGGCCGGCAGCCAGCCCCAGATCACCGCGACGGCGGGGCCGATGATCGGCGCGGCGCCGGCCACGGAGGTGAAGTGGTGGCCCCAGAGCACGTATTTATTGGTGGGGACGAAGTCGACGCCGTCGTGGAATTCATGGCTGGGAGTCTTGAACTCGGCGTTGAGCTTATAGACCCGTTTCGAGAGGAACTTCGAGTAGAGGAAGTATCCCGCCGCCATCATCGCGACGCCGATGACGGCGAGCACGAGAGAGTTGATGCCATCCATAGGGAGCCCCTTCAGCAGTGGATGCAGACGGCTGAGCGCGAGGCTGGTCGATTCTGTGGTGTTCCGGGTGGTGCCCCGCGCTCTGCGTACTGATGCGTAGTGTGATGCGGATCATAGTACCGTGTTCTTCGGGGAGTCCAGCGCAGGCGGCTGACCAGCAGTGATGAGCAGTGACGAGGAGTGACACGGGATGAACGGGCAGGGCGACCGTGACAGGGTGACCAGCGGAAATGGTGCCATCGGGGAGGATGTGGCCGGGGCTGGACGCCATCGGTACAGCATCCGGGTGGGGGACTCGCAGCAGAGCCTGGAGGAGATCTGGCCGCCGTTCGGGCTGCGGATCGAGTCTCCGCGGCTGGTGCTGCGCGTGGTCCGAGAGGCTGATTTCCCGGACTACGTGGCCGCGGCGACCTCCGGCATCGTGCGGGCGGACCGGAACCCGTTCGTCTCGCCGTGGAACGAGAAGACCTCGGAAGAGCTGGTCCGCAGCTCCCTGCCGTGGCTGTGGTCCACCCGCGGGCGGATCGGTCCGGATGACTGGTATCTCATGTTCGCAGTGTTCCTGAAAGACAGCCCCGGGGAAGAGGGTCAGGGGAAAGAGGCCTCCGGGAATGAGGCTCCAGGGGAGCGATTGATCGGGATGCAGGACTGCTCGGCCTCGCAGTGGCAGACACTGCGGCAGATCAGCTCGGGCAGCTGGCTGCGCGCTGATGAACAGGGCAAAGGCTACGGCCGGGAGATGCGCGCGGCCATGCTGCTGTGGGCCATCGATCATTTCGGTGCCCAGGTGGCCGTCTCCGGGGCGTATCAGTGGAATGACGCCTCACAGCGGGTCTCGCGTGCGCTCGGGTATAGGATCACAGGCAGTCGGCGCGTGGTCGATGCCCACGGATCGGTGGAGCGCGAGGACCGCTTCGAGCTGCAGGCGGAGGATTTCGCCCGGCCGGAGTGGTCCGTGCAGGTCAGCGGGTCTGCACGGTTGGCCAGCTTCTTCGACGGGGACTTCGCACCGAGCTATGAGCCCTACGATGAGCACCACGCCGAGCCCTCGTAGTCTGTTGCCGTCAACCCTGCGATGGTGCCCAGGTCAGCAGAGCGGCCCAGGTCGGGAAGAGCAGGAGAGCAGGGGGAGCCGATGCTGTCAGTCAGTGCTGCGGCGGTGCGCGACGTCGTCGTCGCCGGTCAGATGATCCCAGCACCGGGGGTGTCCCTTGCGGAGGCGCCGCAGCAGGATGCCGCGCAGGTGCTCCGGCAGGTGGGGCTGCTGCAGCTGGATCCGCTGATGCGTGTGTCCACCGCCCAGCGGCTGACCTCCCTGACACGGTTGCCGCGGCGCGCACGGGCGGAGCGGGTGGACGCTGCGCTGTGGCCGGCGGGGCCGTTCGGCGGTGAGCGGGTCGGGTTCGAAGCGTTCACCAAGGTCGCCTGTCTGTTCCCCGTGGAGGACTGGCCACTGTTGCGGTACTCCCGCGCCCGGCACCGCGATCACGTGGAGAGGGTGCTCTCAGCGCGTGTGCGGCAGCAGATCCTCACCGTGGTCGCTGATCATCCGGGTGGGGCGCCGATCGGCGCGATTGAGACCGGCGCGGGCGCAGGCGAGCGGACTACGGGGTGGAACTGGTCGGAGATCAAGAAGGCCGCTGAGCTGATGGTCCGTGCCGGTGAGCTGGTGATCACCGCGCGGGAGGGAACCACGAGGCTGTTCGATCTGCCCGAGCGCGGACTGCCCGCTGAGGTGTTCGACGGCGACGCCGCCGGTCCGAGGGCTGCGGAGCCGGAGGATGAGGTGCTGGCGAGGCTGTCTCGCCGCGCAGTGGGGAGTCTGGTGGTGGCGACGGAGGCCGACATCGCGCATCACTATCACCTGTCTCCGGGGCAGGCGGAGGCGGGGGTGCGCGCGGCTGGTCTGGTGCCGCTGGCCGTCGACGGTTGGCGTACCCCGGGGTGGTGTACCTCGGAGGTCGCTGAGCAGCTGGAGCAGGCGGAGCCGACCGGCGAGGCGCTGAGTTCGGCAGGTCAGCTGGGTCCGGTGAATCAGGCACGGCTCATCGGGCCGTTCGATCCGCTGCTGCGGGACCGGCGTCGGGCCTCACGGATCTTGGGGTTCGACTACCTGTTCGAAGCCTATGTTCCGGCGGCGAAGCGGGTGTACGGGCACTATGTGATGGGTGTGCTCTCCGGGTCACAGATGGTGGCCCGGGCGGATGTGCAGCGGTCGGGGGACACGCTGCGGATCAACGGCGTCTTCCCCGAGAAGGGTGTGTCCCGCCGAGCGGCGACGGCGCGCACCCGTGCGGCGGCGAAGACCCTCGCCACCCAGCTCGGTGCCGCCGACGTCGCCCTCCCAGGCTGACTGTCTTGCGTCACCCGGCGCACCCGGCCATCGAGGGAGCAAAGGTGGTGGCGACTCGCCGATGACGAGCACAACTTTCTCTCCCTCGATGAGGGATGCAGGGCCAGTGCCGCATCGAAGGAGAGATCATCGTGGCCGCAGCCGCTCGGTGACCAGACCATCGGTGACCAGACCATCCATGCTGTGAGGCTGACACCCCGCGCCTGTGGGCCTTCCGAGCCGCGTGAGCAGCCGGTGCGGCAGGACACCGGGGTTCTGTAGTCTGTGAGCGCACATCGAACCAACGGTGCTCCGACACCCGTTCCCGCAAGGAGGATCCGTGGCCCTGATCCGCGACGTCACCATCGAAATCCCCACCGGCTCTCGTGTGAAGTACGAGATCGACCACGAGACCCACCGCATCCGCCTGGACCGGGTCCTGTTCACGCCGATGCAGTACCCCACCAACTACGGATACTTCGACGACACCCTCGGTGAGGACGGTGACCCGCTCGACGCGCTGGTCTGGATCCCCGGCGTGGAGCTGCTGCCGGGCGTCGTCGTCGAGGCGCGGCCGATCGCCATGCTGAACATGACCGACGACGGCGGTGGCGACGCCAAGCTCGTGTGCGTCCCCGACGACAAGCGCTTCGACCACATCACTGAGCTCGAGCACCTCGACGAATGGACCCGTAAGGAGATCGAGCACTTCTTCACCCGGTACAAGGACCTCGAGCCGGGCAAGTGGGTCAAGATCGAGGGGTGGGCCGGCCGCGAGGAGGCTGAGGCGGAGCTGCAGCGCTCCATCGAGCGCTTCCAGGGCTGAGCTGCCCCCACTCCGCTCATCGAGTCCCCGGTTCCCGACGCACTTTCGGTCATTTTCGGCCCGACACGCGGCGGGAACCGGGGACTCGATGCCTCGGGGGCAGCGCCCGGGCCTCCGGGCAATGCACAGACTCCTGTGATGAGATGGCACACATGATGCGCACGGCGGAGCGGACCAACCAGGACACCGACGAAGACATCGGCAAGGACACCGATCAGGCCATCGCACAGGCGAAGGAGCAGCCCCCCGGGCCTACTGAGGACGAGGCTGCGGACCTGCTCATCAACTGGGAGGTCGTCGAACACGCCTCCCGCACGCTGGTCCCGCCCGGCCCGAAGCTCTCCGCCCGGGAGGCCGCCGTCGAGGTCTCCGCACTGCGTGCCGCCGCGCTCGCCGCCGTCGACCACGTCCACCGCATCTCACGTATCCCCGCCGCCGAGGGGCTCGGCGCGGACCCTGAGGACACCCTCATCGTGGACCGTCCCACGTGGTCCCGCGCCAACGCCCGCACCTTCCGCCGCATTCTCGCTCCCTCGCTGAAGGCCGCCCTGGAGAGCAAACCGGATATGCTCCGCGAGGGTTCCAGCTCCCAGGTCTTCGGTTCGGCGCTGACCGGCACGGAGATGGGAGGGATCCTCGCGTTCCTCTCCGCCAACGTGCTGGGTCAGTTCGATCCGTTCGCCCCCGGCCCGCGGCAGGGCACACAGGGTCAGCTGATGCTCGTCGCCCCGAATATGGTCGAGGTCCGCCGTCAGCTCAACCTCGAACCCGAGGATTTCCGGCTCTGGGTGTGCCTGCACGAGCAGACCCACCGGGTGCAGTTCGCCGCCGCGCCGTGGCTGCCGGAGCACCTGATGAGCCTGATGGAGACGATGTCCACCACCACGCTCGGTGCCGGCGATGTGCTCAGCGAACGCCTTCGTGAGGCCTTCGCCCAGGTCAAGGACGAGATGCGCGAAGCCCGGGGATCCTCCCGCGCGGAACGCCGCGCCCGCCGCCGTGCTGAGCGGGGTCAGCAGCGTGACGCCGACGGCGACGTCGTCCCCCCGCGCAACCGGGTGCTCGAGGTGATCGCCACTGAAGAGGGCCGTGAGGCGTTCTCTCAGGCCACGGCGGTGATGAGCCTGCTGGAGGGCCACGCGAACCACATCATGGACCACGTGGACTCCTCCATCGTCTCCTCGGTGAAGACCATCCGCCGCCGCTTCGATGCCCGGGCGCAGAACCGCGGCGTCCTGGAACGCCTCATCCGCCGGATGCTCCAGCTCGACGTCAAAGCCCGCCAGTACGTGGACGGGCAGCGGTTCGTGGGCCACGTGGTGGAGCGCGTCGGGATGGAGGACTTCAATCGCATCTGGGAATCCCCCGAGACTCTGCCCAGCGAGCATGAGCTGCACAATCCGGACCGGTGGATCGCCCGGATGGGCCTGTCCCCGACGGCGGCGTGAGCCCTGCTCTGCCGCAGCCGGTGGCTGCTGCGCGCCGCGCCGTCGCCGAGGTGCTGCCCGAGGACGGACTGGCGTTGGTGGCCTGCTCCGGTGGCGCGGATTCCCTGGCCTTGGCGGCCGCGGCGGCGTACCACGTGCGCCGCGGGCAGGCGCGGGTGGGCGGGGTCGTCGTCGATCACGGGCTGCATCCGCACAGCGCCGCGGTGACGGCGACGGCGGCGCAGCAGCTGCGCGAGCTCGGCCTGGCCCCGGTGGTGATTGAGTGTGTGCAGGTGGATGACCGCTCACCGGACGGCCCCGAAGCGGCCGCCCGGACAGCCCGGTACAGTGCCTTCACCCGTGCGATGGAATCCACTGCGGCTCAGCGGATCCTGCTGGCCCATACCCGCGATGACCAGGCCGAACAAGTGCTGCTCGGCCTCGCCCGCGGCTCCGGAACCCGATCCGTGGCCGGCATCCCGCGCCGCCGCGGTCCCTTCCACAGGCCGCTGCTGGAGCTGTCCCGCCAGGACACTGAGACCATCTGCGCCCACGCCCAGCTGACCGCCTGGGATGATCCCGCCAACAGTGACCCCGCGCTGCTGCGCTCGCGGATCCGGACGGAGATCCTCCCGCTGCTGGAGGAGCGCCTGTCCCCGGCGATCCGGCAGGCCCTGTCCCGCACGGCGCGCATCGCCGCCGATGATGCCGACCACCTCGATGCCGAAGCCCAGCGCCGCTTCGCGGACCTCCTCGAAGACCCGGACACCCATGGTCGCATCCGCTTCGATCTGGCCCGACTGGAGGCGCTGTCCCCGGCGATCCGGCGTCGTGTGCTGGCCTTGGCGGTGATCGCCGTCGGCGGGACGCGGCCGTCGATGGAGCGGCTGGAGGCCGCGGAAGGGCTGCGCGCGCGGAGGGGCTCGGCCGGGCCGGTGCAGATGGAGGGCGGGGTCCAGGTGTATCGGGGCACCACGGGGTCCCCTGAGTATGGAAAACTGGTGCTCGTTCCACCGGGCGCGCCCGGCCCCGCCGACGACGTCGGAGTCGGCGGCCCTGCGTGAACCCCGACGAATCCTCAGCGAACTCGCACCGACCGCGCCGAACCCCGGCAGGAGATGGAGAACATGGACGCCAAGGACGTCTCCGCAGACCTGAAGGAAGTCCTCTACACCAAGGAGGAGATCGACCAGCGGGTCCGCGAGATGGCGGCCCAGATCGACCGCGACTACGAGGGCCGCGAGGTGCTGCTGGTCGGCGTGCTCAAAGGTGCCTGCATGATCATGGCGGACCTTTCCCGGGCGATGCACTCGCATCTGACCATGGACTGGATGGCAGTGTCCTCGTATGGCTCGGGCACGAAGTCCTCCGGTGTGGTGCGAATCCTCAAGGACCTCGATGCTGACCTGCTCAACCGGCATGTGCTCATCGCCGAGGACATCATCGATTCCGGGCTGACCCTGTCCTGGCTGAAGGCCAACCTGGAGTCGCGCGGCCCGGCCTCGGTGGAGATCTGCACGCTGTTCCGTAAGCCGGAGGCCGTGAAGGTGGACATCGACGTCAAGTATGTGGGGATGGACATCCCCAATGAGTTCGTCGTCGGCTACGGGCTGGACTTCGCGGAGAAGTACCGCAATCTGGATTCGGTCGGGATCCTCGCCCCGCACGTCTACGAGTGAGTGCCCAGAGGCCTCCGTTCAGAGCTCGAGCGCCTCACATTCCTCACGCAGACCGTCGATCCCGGCGTTGATCTTCTCGACGTCGAACCGTTGGACTCCAGTCCTGATGTCGACGGCGTGGGCGGCCAGCTCGTCGTAGGCAGAGTCCTGCAGCGCCGCGGCCTCGGTCAGCGGGGCCAAAGATGTCAGCGCTGCGGTGCGGGCCTCTTGGAGTCCCAGATCGCCGGCGTCGATCTGCTCGGGCATATCCTCGAGGACCGCGCATGCCATCGAGGCGTAGGAGCCCGCGTCACCGTCCGCCTCGGCGTCTTCGCCGTTCTGGCCGAAGAGCGCCCAGCCGCTGAACAGTCCGAGCCCGCATCCCACGACCACCGCCACTGCGGCGGTCACGATCAGCGGCAGCAGTCCCGCTCCTGAGCGCTCATGACCAGCCTGCGCCTGATATGTGTTCTGCTCCATGGTCCTGAGTATCCCACCGTTCTTGTATGACACCGGCACCCGGATTCAGCGCGAGAAGACCTCATCGGCCTCAGCCGGTCGCGAACGTCGGCCCTGCGGATCAGGGCACGCGCGCACGGCAGGTACCGTATGGGGAGGCTGTATGTCCTGGGACCACGCGCTGCGCACCGTCCCCGGGCGTGTCCACTTACCCCACGGAGCTGGTTGACTTTGAAGAAGTTCTTCGCCGGACCCCTGTTCTGGATCCTGCTGGCGGTCGCCGCCCTGCTGCTCGTCGTACCCATGCTCTTCAGCTCGGGCGCAGGCAACCGGGTGGACACCAACGTCGGCATGGGCATGCTCCAGGACGGCGGGGTGACCGAAGCGCAGATCGACGACGCCGACAACCGTGTGGACCTCCAGCTCGAGGAAGCCTACGAGCAGGACGGCGAGGACCTGGGCCGCAGCATCTACTTCTACTTCTCCGAGGCGCGGGCGGAGAACGTCGTCGCCGCCGTCGACGACGGCGACCTCGAGGGCTACACCGATGAGCCCGAGCAGTCGAACTGGTTCCTCTCCATGCTCGGCTTCATGATCCCGTTCCTGCTGATCGCGCTGTTGTTCATCTGGCTGATCACCCGCATGTCCGGCGGGAACTCCCGGGTGATGCAGTTCGGCAAGTCCAAGGCCAAGATGTTCGACAAGGACACTCCGCAGGTGACCTTCACCGACGTCGCCGGCGCGGAGGAGGCCGTCGAGGAGCTCGATGAGATCAAGGAGTTCCTCTCCGAGCCCGAGAAGTTCCAGCGCCTGGGTGCGAAGATCCCCAAGGGCGTGCTGCTCTACGGCCCGCCCGGCACCGGTAAGACGCTGCTGGCGAAGGCGGTGGCTGGCGAGGCCGGCGGCTCCTTCTACTCCATCTCCGGCTCCGATTTCGTGGAGATGTTCGTCGGCGTCGGCGCCTCCCGTGTCCGTGACCTGTTCAAGCAGGCCAAGGAGAACGCCCCGGCGATCATCTTTGTCGATGAGATCGACGCGGTCGGCCGTCAGCGCGGCGCCGGCGTCGGCGGCGGCAACGACGAGCGCGAACAGACGTTGAACCAGCTGCTGGTGGAGATGGATGGGTTCGAAGCCAACGCGAACATCATCGTCATCGCCGCCACGAACCGCCCCGATGTGCTCGACCCGGCCCTGCTGCGCCCGGGCCGCTTCGACCGGCAGATCCCGGTGGAGGCCCCCGACTTCGCCGGACGGCGGGCGATCCTGGGCGTCCACGCCAAGGGCAAACCGATGGTGGAGGGCCTGGACCTCGACGCCATCGCCCGCAAGACCCCCGGCTACACCGGTGCTGATCTGGCCAACGTGCTCAACGAGGCCGCGCTGCTCACCGCTCGCTCCAACGCAGACCTCATCGACGACCGCGCCGTCGACGAGGCCATCGACCGTGTCATGGCCGGCCCGCAGAAGCGCACCCGGCTGATGAAGGACCATGAGCGCCGGGTCACCGCCTATCACGAGGGTGGCCACGCGCTCGTCGCCGCGGCGTTGAACTACTCGGCCCCGGTCACCAAGATCACTATCCTGCCGCGCGGACGGGCGCTGGGTTACACGATGGTCGTCCCGGAGGAGGATAAGTACTCCACCACCCGCAATGAGCTGCTCGATCAGATCGCCTACGCGATGGGCGGCCGAGTGGCCGAGGAGATCATCTTCCACGATCCCTCCACCGGTGCGGCCAATGACATCCAGAAGGCGACCGAGACCGCGCGGCGGATGGTCACTGAGTACGGGATGAGCTCCAAAGTGGGTTCGGTGAAGCTGGGCTCCGGGGACTCCAATCCGTTCCTCGGCAAGGAGATGGCCACCGGCCGCGACTACTCCGAGCAGATGGCCTCCGTGGTCGACACCGAGGTCCGCGCCATCATCGAGGAGGCGCACGATGAGGCGTATCAGGCGCTGATCGAGAACCGCCACGTGCTTGACCGGCTGGCCGAGGAGCTGCTGCGCGTCGAGACGCTCAACGCCCACGAGGTCGCGCAGATCTTCCACGATGTGCGCAAGCGCCCGCGCCGGCGGGTCTGGGAGTCCTCCCCGGAGCGGCCCATCCTGATCAGCGGGGAGACCGTTGAACAGGAGGACTCGTGATGGCAGCGCAGGGGCAGACACCGGGGCATGAGACCGCCGGGGTGGACCTGCCGCGGATCGAGGCCGCGGTCCGTGAGATCCTCTTGGCGGTCGGCGAGGACCCGGACCGTGAGGGTCTGCGGGAGACGCCGACGCGGGTGGCCGGAGCCTACGCTGACGCCTTCTCGGGCCTGCACGAAGATCCGGCGGAGCTGCTGGCGACCACGTTCGACATCGGCCACGAGGAGCTGGTGCTCGTGCGCGACATCTCCCTGTATTCGATGTGCGAGCACCACCTGGTCCCGTTCTACGGGGTCGCCCACGTCGGCTACATCCCCTCGGCGGAGGGCCACGTCACCGGGCTGTCCAAACTGGCCCGGCTGGTGGACATCTACGCCAAGCGTCCGCAGGTCCAGGAGCAGCTGACCAGTCAGATCGTCGATGCGCTGATGGAGCACCTGGCACCGCAGGGGGCGATCGTCGTCGTCGAATGTGAGCATCTGTGCATGTCGATGCGCGGTGTGGCGAAGCCGGGGGCGAAGACCATCACCTCGGCAGTGCGAGGGCAGCTGCGGGATCCGGCGACCCGCTCGGAGGCGATGAGCCTCATCATGCGCGGCTGATCATCAACGGGATCACCAACGGGACCACGGCCGAGGCAATCACAACAGAGGCAATCACGGCAGAGGGAGCGAGCAGATGGACACATTGGGTGCGATGCCCGGAACCGGCCCCAACACCGGTGTGCTCAGAGTGGTGCGGAAGGCTGCTCCGGCACATTTTGACCAGCTGCCCACTGATCGCACACTCATCATGGGTGTCCTGAACATTACCCCTGACTCATTCTCCGACGGCGGGCGCTTCGTCACCGACGGGAAGGTCGATCACGAGCTTGCCGTCAAGGCCGGGCTGGCGCTGCACCAGGCCGGAGCTGACATCGTCGACGTCGGCGGCGAATCCACCCGCCCCGGCGCGACGCCGACCAAGGCCCGTGAGGAGCGTGAGCGGATCATCACCGCGGTGCAGGCGCTGTTCACCGCTGGTGCCCTGGTCTCAGTGGACACCCGGCATCCGGAGACGGCGGAGGCGGCCATCGCCGCGGCACCGCACCGGGATGCGGTGCTCATCAACGATGTCTCCGGGCTGGTGACCGACCCGGCGATGCCTGAGCTGGTGGCGCGCACCGGTGTGCGGGTGATCATCACCCACAACCGGGACGTCCCGGAGACCATGCAGGACCACGCGGTGTACGACGACGTCGTCGCCGAGGTGCTCGCCGAGCTGGACCAGATCCGCCGCCGGTACTTGGACGCGGGTGTCGCGCAGGAGCGGATCATCGTCGACCCGGGGATCGGATTCGCGAAGACGGCTGAGCAGTCCTGGACGCTGCTGCGGCATCTGGACCGCTTCACCGCTGATGGCACCCGGGTGCTGCTCGGGGTCTCCCGGAAGGGTTTCCTGGGGGAGCTGCTCGCTGACTCCTCGGGCAGGCGCCCGGCGGAGGGCCGGGATGCGGCGACGCTGGCGCTGACCGCGCTCGCCGCTGACGCCGGTGTGTGGGCGGTGCGGGTCCACGACGTCGAGGCGAACCTCGATGCGGTGCGAGTCATCGCCCAGCTCCGCACCTAACCCCCGATCGAGAATCCCTGGGTTTGTGAGGTATCCCGTGGAACATACAGCGGGATACCTCACAAAGCCAGGGATTCTCGATACCCGGGTGGGAGAGGTGCTGCCGCGCCGTTGCTGCCCTGAAGATGCGAGACTGTCACCGTCAGGGGGCTGTGCGCCACGGACTGCCCAGGTAAGGGGAGGAGCACCGAGGATGGACCGGATCCGGCTCACCGGCGTCACCGCTGTCGGCCGCCACGGCGTGTTCGACCACGAGCGGCGCGAGGGGCAGCAGTTCCGCGTCGACGTCGAGCTGAGCGTGGATCTGCGCCGCGCCGGCGCCTCCGACGAGCTCCGCGAGACGGTGAACTACGCGGAGATCGCCGACGTCGTCGAATCCGCGATCACCGGCGCCCCCTACGACCTCATCGAAGCCCTGGCCGAGCGTATCGCCGTAGACGTGTTGCGCGGTGATGCGCGCATCGAAGCAGCACAGGTCACCGTCCACAAGCCCGAGGCCCCGCTGAGCCAGCGTGTCGACGACGTGGCCGTGACCATCACCCGGAACCGCGACGACGTCGGCGCCCAGCAGCGCCCCGCCCCGGGTGAGATCGCCGCACCCGGCGGACGGACCCTCCGCGACCCGGACCTCGCCGCCGACTTCCCCGTCCGCTCAGTGCTCGCGCTGGGATCGAACCTCGGAGATTCCGCGACCACGTTGCAGCAGGCGGTCGCCGCGCTCGCCGAGGCTGAAGGGGTGCGGCTGCTGCGGCGCTCACCGCTGGCGGTCACCGCACCGGTCGGCGGGCCCGAGGGCCAGCCGGAGTTTCTGAACCAGGTTCTCGAAGTGGAGACCACGCTCTCGCCGCACGCCCTGCTGGATGTGGCACAGCGGATCGAAGCGGCACACCAGCGCACTCGCGAGGTCCGATGGGGGCCGCGCACGCTCGACGTCGACGTCATCACCTACGCCGGCGCGCAGATCGACTCCGACCGGCTGCGCATCCCGCATCCGCGCGCGGCTGAGCGGGCCTTCGTGCTGGCTCCGTGGTCTTGGATGGACCCGATCGCCCTGCTTGAGGGCGCCCCGGTGCGTGAGCTGGCCGCCCGCGCCGCTGACGCCGCCGGAGTGCGCCGGTTCGACGACGCCAGCGAAGGCGGCCTGTGATGAGTCGCCTGCGTCCGCTGTGGCTGCTGGCGATCTGCGCCGGCGCGGTGATCCTCGGCCTCCTGGCCGCCTCGGCCATGGCAGGCGCCGGGTACGGGGCCCCGGTGCTGCCGTACTCTGCACTGATCACGCTCATCGGCGTGGCGCTGATCATCCTCACCTTAGGGATCGTCGTCCGGCGGGATATGGCACGTCTGGAGGCCGCCGCACGTCGGGAACGGGAGCGCAGAGCGCGGAAAGAGGCCGGCGGGGAACAGGAGCCGCGCCAACCGACACCGGTGCGGCGTATCTCACCGCTGTTCGCCGTGCGCGTGGTCGCCGCCGCGCAGGCCGCCGCCTATGCCGGGGCGATCATCCTCGGCTGGCACGCTGGGATCCTGCTGCACCTGGCCCCGCAGGTGGGTATCACCACGGCCAATGCCCAGTCAGCGGTCGTCATGGCGCTCGGGGGACTAGGGTGGGTGATCGTGGGCTTCATCGTCGAGCATCTCTGCCGTCTGCCGCCTGACGAGGGAGCCTCCGCACACAGCGCAGCTGAGCACAGGGACGAGGAATACCGCCGGGGGCACAGGGGTCCCGGGCGCCGAGGCGAGGAGGGTTATGCCCGCGGAACCGATTGACCCGGCCGGGATCACCTGGACCCGGGTCGATCCCCGGTACATCACCGTACGGATGATCGGGGCGGTGACCAGCTGGTTCGTCACTCTGGCCATCGTCGCCGCCCCGCTGGTGCTGACCCTGCTGGACATCATCGGCCTGCCGCTGTGGCTGTGCCTGACGGCGCTGGGCATCACGGCAGTCTGGGCGGCGATCTCTCTGTTCCTGATCCCGCGGCGGGTCCGCGCCATCGGCTATCACGAGCGCGACGACGACCTGCTCATCCGCACCGGCCTGCTGTTCCAGCGCGTCGTCGCCGTGCCCTACGGGCGCCTGCAGTACGTGGATATCGAGGCCGGGCCCATCATGCGTAAGTTCCAGCTCTGCAGCGTGGAGCTGAAGACTGCCTCTGCCGCCACCGATGCCGCCATCCCCGGGGTGGTGCGTGATGAGGGTGCGCGGCTGCGTGATGAGCTCTCCGCCCGCGGTCAGGCCCGTCTGGCCGGTCTGTGAGGGGTGAGCCGATGAGCACGCAGGATTCCCCGGAGCCCACTTCGGATTCCCAGGACGGCCGCACCTCGGAGGATGCGGCCCCGCAGGAACCAGCCCCGGAGGAACGAGCCCTGCAGGAGCCAGCCTCGGAGTCGTGGTTCGACGAGACCTGGACGAAGGTCCACCCGCTGAGCCCTCTGGTGCGTGGCTGGGTGACGCTCATCGCGATCCCGGCGGTCTTCCTCAGCTATAACTGGGAGAACTGGGTGACCCTCTGGGAGGTCATCACCACCGGCCAGGCCATCGACGAGTTCGAACGCGACCCCACGCCGTTCCTGATCGGTGGGGGAGTGTTCCTCCTGGTGGTGGCCCTCATCTTCGGCGGATTCCTGCTCAGCTGGTGGTTCACCCGGTACAAGATCACCGACGAGCACGTGATGGTGAAGTCCGGGGTCTTCGTCCGCCAGCACCGGCAGGCCCGGATCGACCGGGTGCAGGCCGTGGACCTGCGGCAGCCGTTGTTGGCACGGCTGACCGGGCTGGCGGAGCTGAAGTTCGAAGTCGCCGACGGTGAGGGCACTGCCGCCTCGCTGCAGTTCCTCAAGCGCGGCGACGCCGAGGACCTGCGTCGGGACATCATGGACCGCGCTGCGGGGCGGGGCGCACCTGTGGCCCCGGATGCTGGTGCGCATCAGACCGCCGGGCTGGGGGGCGCTGAAGACAGCATCAGAGGCAACAGAGACGACGCTGTCGCCGGCACTGTCGACGGCACGATGGACAGCGGCAGCGATGACGGCGCCGTGGATGATGCCGTGCGCAGCGCGGCCCACCACGGCAACGATGGGACGACTGCACCGGCGTTGGGCTCAGGCGTCACCGGCGAGCAGCTCATCGCCCGGGTGCCCGTCGCCCGGCTCATCGGCTCAGTGGTGCTGGGCTGGGGCACACTGGTGGTGGCCGTGCTGGCCGTGCTGTGGCTCATCTCGATGGGGGTCATCGCGCTGGGGACCGTCCTCTTCACGCAGGACCAGGATCTCGGTGCGCTGGTCGCAGGCGTGGGGGCCGTGGGCTGGGGGTCGTTCCTGACCTCGTTGATCCCGGCGCTGATCGTCGTCGTCATGGGCTACTACCAGCAGATCAATAAGGGTTTCCGCTTCACCGCGAGCATGACCCAGGCGGGGCTGCGGATGCGGTACGGACTGCTGGAGACCACCACGCAGACTGTGCCTCCGGGCCGGGTGCAGGCGCTGCAGATCTCTCAGTCCCCGCTCTGGCGGCCCTGCGGCTGGTACACGGTGAAGGTCGTGGTGGCCGGGTACGGTGCCGGTGAGTCGCGCTCAGTGCTGCTGCCGGTGGGCAAGATCGACGACGTCATGGCCGTCACCGCCGCGATGTTCCCTGACCTGCGCGTGGAGAACCCGCAGGAGCTCTTCCTCGAGGGACTGCGGGGGCGCGGGGATGAGGGGAGCTTCACCTGCGGCCCGAAGCGCGCCTGGCTCTTCGACCCGTGGGTGCGCCGTCGTCGTGGGTTCGCCACGACGCCGTCCACGGCCATGTTCCGCGATGGGCGCCTGGTGCCGCGGCTGACGATGATGGCCCATGAGCGGATCCAGTCGCTGAGCATCGAGGGCGGCCCGCTGGCCCGCCGCCGCCGTCTGGCACGCATCCACCTGCACGTCCCCGCCGGGCCGTTCCAGGTGATGGTGCAGAACCAGGACATCGAGGCGGTGCGTGAGCTGTTCCAGCGGGAGTCCGAGCACGCGGCGGTGGCCCGGCGGTTCAGCGACCGTAACCAGTGGATGCTGCCCGAGGAGCAGCAGCAGTTCGAGAAGCTGGTCAACACGGAGACGGCCGACGCCGAGGGCCCGGTGGTTGCCGGATCAGGCCGTGTTGAGGCTTCTCAGGAGCGCCGATGATCGCTGACCCGTACCCTTCCCCGCATGATCCGGCGGCGCGCGAGGGCCGGCTCGGCGTCGGTGTGATCTCGGCCGGCCGGGTCGGTGCCGTCCTGGGTGCCGCACTGCGCTCGGCCGGGCACCAGGTGGTGGGTGTCCACGCGGTCTCGGAAGCGTCGCGGACCCGTGCCGAGGCGCTGCTGGACGGGGTGCCGATGCTGGAGGTCCCCGAGATCTTCCGCCGCTCCGAGCTGGTGCTGCTGGCCGTGCCTGATGACGTGCTGGCCGAGGTGGTCTCCGGAGCGGCGGAGGCCGGATGCATCCAACCGGGGCAGCTGATCATCCACACCTCCGGCCGGTTCGGCACTGAGGTGCTGCAGGCGGCACAGCAGCAGGGGGCGATCCCCTTGGCGATCCACCCGGCGATGACCTTCACCGGGCTGAGCATGGACATCCAGCGGCTCTCTGCCTGTTCCTTCGCGGTGACTGCGGCGGCTCCCGTGCTGCCCATCGCCCAGGCGCTGGTGGTGGAGATGGGCAGGGAGCCCGTCGTCGTCGCGGAGGCTGACCGGGGTGTCTACCACGCCGCGTTGGCCCATGCCTCGAACCACCTGAACACGGTGGCGGGGCAGTCGGCGGAGCTGTTGCAGTCCATCGGCATCGAGCAGGCTGACCGAGTGCTGGCTCCGCTGATGCAGGCCTCGTTGGATAATGCGCTCGCCTCCGGTGCCGGTGCGCTGACCGGGCCGGTGGCCCGCGGCGACGTCGGCACGGTGGCCCACCATGTGCGTGTGTTGTCCGAGGCGGAGAGTGCGGGTCAGCTGCCCGCTGATCTGCGGGCCGCGTACACCGCGATGGCGCGGGCCACGGCTCAGCGGGCTGTGGAACGTGGCCTGATCAGTGAGGCGACGGCCGCCGAGCTTCTCGACGTCCTCTCCCCGTGAGGTGCGAGCCTCCGCGTTCATACTTTCTCCCGGATGATGCGCGGCCTCAGCGCGCCTGTTGTCACCGGTCATAGCCTCCTGCCGACACCGGCCTGCATAGGCCTATGAACCGGGCAGGCAGCTATGACACGTGAGTGCCGGTGCCCGGCACTCGGTACCGCACAGTTCAGGGTTCCTCTGTCCCGGGCAGAGGCGGCCGGTCAAGGTGGAGCCCGTCAGCATCCAGCGTGATCCAGGTGCTGAGCTTCAGGCGGGCGAGGAAGGCCTCGTCATGGCTGACGACGAGGATCCCTCCCCGGTAGCTGGTCAGGGCGCTGATGAGCTGGTCGATGCTGGCCAGATCCAGGTTGTTGGTGGGCTCATCCAGGACCAGCAGCTGATTCGGCGGATCGGCTAGCATCAGCTGGGCCAGCGCGATCCGGAATCGCTCGCCGCCGGAGACATCACCCACCCGGCGGTGGATGGTGTCGCCCCGGAAGAGGAATCGCGCGAGACCTGCCCGGATCTCGCCGGGCGGGGTCCGCGGTGCGGCACAGCGTATCGTCTCCAGGATCGTGGCGTCGTCGTCGAGGTGGTCCATCCGCTGGGGCAGGTAGCCGACCCGCTCGGTATGCCGCCTCGCATGAACTGACTGGTGCCGGGCGCGCCGGTCGTGAACGAGCCTCTGGAGCAGGCGGGTCTTGCCGATGCCGTTGGGGCCGGTGAGCGCGACCCGGTCAGCCCCCTGGATGAGGATCCTGGTCCCTCGGTCATCGCTGAGTTCGGCCAGCCGCCGTCGGGCGGGGACATCCGTGCCAGGCAGCTCGATGCGGATGTGGGCGTCGTCTCGCACACGGCCGGACAGTTCCTCGACGGCACGGCGGGCGTCGGCGACGTCGGCGTCGTGTGTGCTGCGCAGTCTTGAGGCGGAGACCTGGGCGTCGGCTACGCGCTGATTCATCACCATCTTCGGCTTGCGCTTCTTGGCATGGTCGCTGCGTGCGTACCTCTGGCGCCGGGAGATCCTGGTCTGTGCCTCGATGCGCTGCTTCTGCTCTGTCTGAAGCCTCTGCTGCGCAGTGCGCAGGGCCTGCTCGGCGGCTGCCTGCTCCTGTCCCAGCTGCTGCCGGTAGGAGGTGTAGCCGCCGCCGAACAGCCGCAGCGAGGCTGAGTGCAGTTCGGCCGTCTCCTCCATGAGGTCCAGCAGCGTGACGTCATGGCTGACCACGATCAGGGCTCCCTGCCAGGCCGTGATCGCCTCGTAGAGCTGGTGCCGTGCGGCGCGGTCGAGATTATTGGTGGGCTCGTCCAGCAGCACGATGTCATCGCCGCAGAGGCGCAGCCCCGCTAGTGCTGTCAGTATCGTTTCACCGCCGGAGAGTGTGGCGATCCTCCTGTCCAGGCTGATGGCGGTCAACCCGATGTTCTCCAGGGCAGTGCGTGCCCGGGTGTCGATGTCCCACTGGTCGCCGAGTGTGTCGAAATGCCGTGGGGCCGCGTCTCCTGACTCGATCGCTCGCAGTGCATCGAGCTGCTCCCGGATTCCGAGCAGATCGGCCACTGTGGTGGCGGTGTTCAGGGTGAGTTGCTGAGGGAGATACCCGACATGCCCTGAGGTGTGGATCGTGCCGGATGAGGGTGTCAGCTCGCCGTACAGGAGCCGGAGCAGCGTGGTCTTGCCGGAGCCGTTGTCACCGATCAGACCGGTGCGTCCGGGGTTGAAGGCGGCGTCGACATCCTTCAGGACAACAGTGCCGTCCGGCCAGGTGAAGGTGACGTCGGTGAGAACGATCGAGGGGTTCTGGGTGAGTGACATGGGGCTCCACGACGGTCAGCGGGGCGCTGACGGAGGAGCTGAGGAGGCAGCTGCGCAGGCGTCAGCGCGTATTACGCGGTGAGATGGCCGTGACGCAGCATGATGAGCACTCTCCTGAGGTTGCCGGTGACGATCAGGTTACCGGTCCTCATGTGGGGAGACAATGCATCGGCAAGACTCAGAGAAAGTCCCCGCGTAGCAAAGGGTCGTGCCTCACGTAGAAGTCCCCTTTTGGGGTTAGGGGGCGCTGACGAGACGTTCCCCCTGTCCCAGCCGGGCGTGGAAGCATGATGCGTTATGAAGGGTGGGAACATGTCGCACCCGAATGAGAGCCATGAAGCTGGTGGCCGTCAGGCTCGATGCTGCGTTGAGCTGAGTTCGTCAAAGGCTCATGGCAGGCTTGCGACGCTCCTGCGGCACTGTAGATCATTCAAGTCATACGGCCCTGACGGGCTGAGCATCGAAACCTTGGGGCAGCTGTTGAATACTGCCTTCGGTGTCGCCCCCGGCCACCAGCGGCCTTACGGCTCGGCATATGCCAGATACGACGTCACCGTCACGGTGATCGCCTGTGGCGTGGATGGGCTTGCCCCTGCCGCTTACCGTTACCTCGCTGAAGATCATGTGCTGACCGTTGGTCAAGAGGGGGATCACCGTGCGCTTCTTGCTGAAGGAACGCTTGACGCGGTATGAATCGCGGAGTGTCCTGTGACATTGCTGCTTTCGGCTGACCTGGCCGCCGCGAACGATGCATTCAAAGCCCAGGGGCCAAGCAAGGGTGAGCGGTTCTGTTGGTTCGAAGCGGGGTTGCTGATGCAGAACATTTACCTATGGGCTGCGGAGAACGCGTTGGGCACGGTCTTTCTCGGCAGCCTTGACTCACAGAAAAGGCAAACAGCGGCAAAAGACCTGGTGCCGCCTTCACACACAGTGCCGGGTCTGCTGCCGATCGGCTACCCCGCTGACTGACCCGCAGCATAGTCAACGGCCCGGCGACCCGTGGGTTGTGGATAACCCCACCACCGAGAGCTGCCGCGCGGTAGAATCATAGAGGGTGTGGGCAACACCTGGTGGAAGGAGCCCCGTGATGGCAACCCGAGTCCGTTCTCAGGCAGAGATTGACCGTATCCAGATCGCCTCGAACACCGCTCAGCAGATGGCCGGAGCCGATGAAGCACCTGAGGATATTGCTCTGCGTGAGCGAGTCCTGCGCAGTGAACTCAGCGCTGGTGAGGCCATCGAATTGCGTCTGGCTGAGCTGCAAGAACAGTACGGCACCCCTGGCCGATGAGGACCACATGGCTGTCCAGGACCCGTATGCGTACCCGGGCACTGATGTTCTGATCAACATTCCCGGGTTCACCGACCCGGAAGGATGGAAGAAGGCCGAGACCGCGGTCATCGCCCAACGTCTCGGTGAGCTGGCAGACCACCCCATCAACGGGAACTTCGACCTACCCCACTTGCAAGCTATCCATGCTCGACTGGTGGAGGGCTTCTACACCTGGGGCGGGCAACTACGCACCACCGACACCGGACCAGGCGGAACGGGGCTGGCCCACTGCCGTCCTGAGTTCATCCCAGCAGAAGCCGAACGCATCTTCATCGCCCTGCATCGGATGGGCCTGCTGCGTGGCCGGGAGGCTGATGAGTTCTCTGCCGGGCTGGCGTGGGTGTGGGGTGAGACCACGGTGCTACACCCGTTCCGGGATGTGAACACCAGAAGCCAGTTCATCTTCTTCAACCAACTGGTTGCCGAAGCCGGGTGAATCATCGACTGGCACCAGATCGACCCCCACACATTCGCTCACGCCCGTACTGTCGCCATCGCACGGGATGAGAAAGGCATCGAGGCCCTGATCCGTCTTGCACTGTTCGATGCCGAAGCCGTGACACGTCGGGAGGAACTGGGGCAGAAGATGTCCGAAGTCAACCAACGATTCTTCGCGCCCCGGCCCACACGCACACCGCGTCAGCTTGATGCCGAACTCCACACGGCGGTCCAACGCCGCATTCACGACTTCGGGAACCCGCCACCACACCGACCAGCCGGTAGAGGCCCGTGGTCCCTATCACTCTGAACCCCTGCACTGCCAGCCCCTTCGGGCGCTGCCCGGCTTAGGCAGCAAGCTGGTACTGGTCCCGGGCACTACTGCTGGTCGTCACGGCCCGTTGGTACCCCTGGAAGGTCAATGCACACGAGATACCCCCTCTTTGAAAGGTGGGCTCGTCCAGTAGCACGATGTCATCGCCGCAGAGGCGCAGCCCGGCCAGTGCTGTCAGTATCGTTTCACCGCCGGAGAGTGTGGCGATCGTCCTGTCCAGGCCGAGGGCGGTCAACCCGATGTTCTCCAGAGCAGTGCGTGCCCGGGTGTCGATGTCCCACTCGTCGCCGAGTGTGTCGAAATGCCGTGGGGCTGCGTGAGGTGTAGGCGTCGTTCGTCGTGCAGCACCGGGCGCGCAGACCGGCCCCACCCCACCCCATAGACTGTTCCGGATGACCCCGCCACGTGTGCTGACCACCGCCGCGCAGTTCCGCGCCGCCCTCACCGAGGCTGTGCACGCCCTGCCCGCCCGTGAGGACGCCGCCCCGCCCGTCGTCGGCCTGGTCCCCACGATGGGCGCCCTACATCAGGGCCACGCCGCACTGCTGGAGGCCGCACAGGAGACCGCCGACATCGTCATCGCCTCCGTCTTCGTCAATCCTCTGCAGTTCGACGACCCGGATGACTACCGCCTCTACCCCAGGGACTTCGACGGCGACTTCGCCCTGCTCACCGCCCACGGTGCGCAGCTGATCTTCGCCCCCAGCACCGAAGAGATGTACCCCGGCCACCCCGAGGGCCCCCTGGTCACCGTCACCGCCGGGGAGCTCGGCCGCCGCTACGAGGGCGCCCACCGCCCCGGCCACTTCGACGGCGTCGCCACTGTGGTCACCAAACTGTTCAGCATCATGGCCCCGCCCGCCCCAGCCAGGCTTCAGGCCTGGTTCGGGCAGAAGGACGCCGAGCAGGTCGCCGTCATCGCCCGTATGGTCGAGGACCTCTCCCTGCCGGTGCGCGTGCGTACCGTCCCGGTGGTCCGGGACGAGCACGGGCTGGCCATGTCCAGCCGGAACCGGCGGCTCAGCGATGACGACCACACGACTGCACTCACCCTCTTCCGCACCCTGGACGAACTCCGGCGCCGAGCCGGGGCCGGCGAGCCCCTCGACGTCGAGGGGCTCACCGCGGAGATCCGCGCACGCGGTGAGATTGAGCTCGACTACCTCGTCGTCGCCGATCCGCGCACGCTGCTCCCGGCGGACCTCTCCGAGGACGGGGTCCTCACCACGGCTGCCCTGGCGCTGGTCGCCGCCCGTATCGGCCCGGTACGCCTGATCGATAACATGGAGCTTGAGCCCCTGACCTGCAACGAGGAGCAATCGCCGTGAGCGAGCAGCACCAGCCGACCGCACAGAACCCCCGCACCTTCCCCTATATCGACGCCTCCGTGCGCCCCCAGGACGACCTCCAGCGCCACGTCAACGGGCAGTGGCTCAGCACCGCTGAGATCCCGGCTGACCTGGACTCCTACGGCGCCTTCATCGAGCTGCGGGACAAGTCTGAGGCTGATGTCCGCGTCATCCTGGAGGAGGCGGCGCAGGCCCGCACTGAGGGTACTGCCGACGAGGTCCAGGCGCGCATCGGCGGGTTCTACACGGCATTCATGGACGCCGAGCGGGCTGAGCAGCTGGGGCTCGAACCCTTGAGGGAGATGCTTGCGGAGATTGACGCCGTCGACGGCCCGGCCGAACTCGTCCGCCTCTCCGCCTCCTGGCAGCGGATCGGCGTGGACAGCGTCGTCGCCGCCGGGGCGATGCGGGACGCCGGGAACCCGCAGCGGATGCTCTGGCACATCTTCCAGGACGGCCTCGGCCTGCCCGATGAGTCCTACTACCGCGACGGCACCCACGCTGAGACCCTGGAGGCCTACCGCCACCACCTGGCCCGGCTGCTGGGCCTGGGCGGGGTCTCGGAGCCGCGCCGTGCTGCCGACGCCGTCGTCGAGCTGGAGAAGAAGCTCGCCACCTACCACTGGGACGTGGTGACCCTGCGTGATGCGCAGAAACGGTACAACCTGATGAGCGTGCACGAGGTGCTGGACTCCGCGCCGCTGCTCTCCGAGGCGATCCGCGGTTGGGGTCTCAGTGATACTCAGGCGGAGGAGATCGTCGTCGGTCAGCCGGACTATCTGCCGGCGCTGCAGCGGCTGCTCACCGGTGAGCGCCTGGAGGACTGGCAGCACTGGCTGCGTGTCCAGGTGCTGCGTGCCTACGCCCCGCTGCTGCACTCTGCGGTGGTGCAGGAGCACTTCGACTTCTACTCCCGCACGCTCTCCGGGGCCGAGCAGCTCAAAGCCCGGTGGAAGCGCGGAGTCGCGCTGACCAATGCCCACCTGGGGGAGGACGTCGCTCAGCCGTATGTGGCCCGGCACTATCCGCCGCAGGCCGAGGCGGCGATGGGTGAGCTGATCGACGCCCTGCTGGAGGCCTACCGCAGCTCCATCTCCGGGCTGGAGTGGATGGGGGAGCAGACCCGGCAGAAGGCGCTGGAGAAGTTGGACACCTTCCGGCCGATGGTCGGCTACCCGGCGAAGTGGATCGACTATTCCGACGTCGAGGTGGACCCGGCTGATCTGGTCGGCAACGTCCGCCGCGCCGTCGAAGCTGCCTGGGCCCGGGACGTGCGGAAGCTCGACGACGGTCCGGACCCCGAGGAATGGCATATGACCCCGCAGACGGTCAACGCCTACTACCACCCGCTGGAGAACGTCATCTGCTTCCCCGCGGCGATCCTGCAGCCCCCGTTCTTCGACGCCGCGCGGGATATGGCGGCGAACTTCGGCGGCATCGGCGCGGTGATCGGCCACGAGATCGGCCACGGCTTCGATGACCAGGGCTCGCGCTTCGGCGCCGACGGCTCGCTGACCGACTGGTGGACCGCACAGGACCGGCAGGCCTTCGAGGAGCGCACTGCAGTGCTGGTGGATCAGTACAACCAGCTCTCCCCGGCCGCGGCCCCGCAGCGCACCGTCAACGGTGAGCTGACCCTGGGGGAGAACATCGGTGACCTGGGTGGGCTCGGCATCGCCCATCAGGCCTACCGGCTGTGGCAGCAGAACCGTGCGCAGGCGGGTGAGGGTGACGCCGTCGAGGTGGTGGACGGTCTGACCCCTGACCAGCGGTATTTCTTCTCCTGGGCTCAGGTGTGGCGGTTCCTGGTGCGGCCGGAGCGGGCTGTGACCCTGCTGTCAGTGGATCCGCATTCGCCCGCTGAGATCCGCGCCAACCAGGTGGTGAAGAACCTCGATGCCTTCCACGAGGCCTTCGGCACCGAAGAGGGTGACGGGATGTGGCTGGCTCCGGCGCAGCGTGTGACCATCTGGTGATTCTGCCGGCGGGCGTATCGGGGCGTGCGGGCCGTAGAATGGCATCCCGTGAGCTCCCAGAATTCTTCTGCATCGACCTCTGACAGCGCAACGTCGGCTCCTGCCGCCGGTGAGGCCGTCGACACCCATGACCAGCGGGCAGTCCGCGCCTCGAAGCGTGACCGCCTGCTGGATGACGGTGTGCCGGCCTACCCGGTCGCCGTCGAGCGTACGCACAGCCTGGCTGACGTCCGCGCGGCGTACCCGGAGCTTCAGCCCGGTGCCTCCACCGGCGATGTCGTCTCAGTGGCCGGGCGGGTGATGTTCATCCGCAACACCGGCAAGCTGTGCTTCGCCACGCTCCAGGAGGGCGGTGCTGACGGTGAGGGCGTGCGGCTGCAGGCCATGATGTCGCTCGCTGAGGTCGGTGAGCAGGCGCTCGCGGACTGGAAGGCGCTGGTTGACCTGGGTGACCATGTCCAGGTCACCGGTGAGGTGATCGCTTCGCGCCGGGGTGAGCTCTCGGTGATGGTCCACCGTTTCGCTGTGGCTTCGAAGGCGCTGCGTCCGCTGCCGGTGCTCCATGCTGAGCTCAACGAGGAGACCCGCGTCCGGCAGCGCTACGCCGATCTCATCGTCCGGGATGAGGCCCGGCAGATGGTCTACCGCCGTGCCGCGATCACCCGCTCCATCCGTGAGACCCTGCATCGTCGTGGCTATGTGGAGGTCGAGACCCCGATGCTCAACCTCATCCACGGTGGGGCGCAGGCGCGGCCCTTCCGCACGCATCTTCATGCCTTCGATCAGGACATGACGCTGCGGATCGCCACGGAGCTGTATCTCAAACGTGCCGTGGTCGGCGGGATCGACAGGGTCTATGAGATGGGACGGGTCTTCCGCAATGAGGGTGTGGATTCCACGCACTCCCCGGAGTTCACCACGCTGGAGACCTACGAGGCCTGGGCGGATATGTACACCATGGCCGAGCGGATGCAGGAGATGATCCTCGACGTCGCCGATGCGCTCGGTGCCGGCCGGCAGATCGAGACGGAGTCCGGCACGATCTCCCTCGACGGCGAGTGGGCATGGCTGGGCGTCTACCCGGGGCTGTCCGAGGCGGTGGGTCAGCAGATCACTCCGGAGACCGACGCGGACACTCTTCGAGCGGTGGCCGAGCGTTTCGAGGTGGCGGTGGACCCCGCCTGGGATGAGCAGAAGCTGGTCATCGAGCTCTTCGGTGAGATCGTCGAGCCCACGCTGATCCAGCCGACCTTCGTCTGCGACTATCCGCCGGCGGCTCAGCCGCTGGCTCGTCCGCACCGTTCCCAGCCCGGGGTGATCGAGGCCTGGGACCTGATCATCGGTGGAATGGAGCGCGGGACGGCCTTCTCGGAGCTGATCGACCCGGTCATCCAGCGTGAACGTCTGGTGGAGCAGGCCCGGAAGGCAGCAGGCGGTGACGACGAGGCGATGCAGTTCGATGAGGACTTCCTGCGTGCCTTGGAATATGGAGCGCCGCCTATGGGCGGGATCGGCCTGGGAATTGATCGTTTGGTGATGCTGTTCTCCGGGGCGGGGATCCGCGAGACCATCCTCTTTCCGCTGTTGAAGCCGGAGGCCGCGGAACCTTCCGGTGCGGGTGAGATTCCGCACCGTGAGGAGACGTGATGGACGAATTTTGGACGTATTTTGAAGTATTGGCTCCCTCTGTCGGGGTCGGTCTGGTTTTTTGGCTGGCGATTCGCGCGATTTTCCGTGCGGACCGGCAGGAGCGCGCGAGTGAGGCGCAGCTGCGTGAGGAATTCCACGCCAAGGATGCTGATGACTCCGCATCGTCATCTGCTGATAAGTGATCGGCTGATCAGGGGGACTCACTGAGCCCGGCGATGCCGCCGCGGTATACGTGGTTCAGTGATTGTTGATCTCAACAGTGCTTGTCGTGAACCGTCCTGGGTCTTGTTCCGATCTGTTGAGCAGAGAGGATAGGGACTATGG
>NZ_JAVKGR010000016.1:0-58418 GCF_031470965.1 Nesterenkonia aerolata
TCCTATGTGAGGCACGGGAATCATTTCGCGGGCAACTTGACTTGAGGCACCTCGGGGCGATGACGGCGGCGTCGGCTGTGCCGGTGGTCGTGAGGCGATCAGGTGGACCGGCCAGCCCAGCAGGGCGGCGGAGGCGATGACAGCGATGCTGCCCAGCCGGATCGAAGAATCTCCGGCAGCGATGGCATCGACCCACACGGAGGCGAAGAGCAGCGAGGAGAGCAGGCTGGCTGCTATCAGCGCCCACCCCACGAGCCGGCTCACCGGGCGCGGGACCCCTGCAGCGTGGCTGCGCTGGAGGCAGAGGACTCCGGAGTGGAACCAGAGGGTGCTTCCGAGGATGAACAGCGCGGCGATCAGGAGGTCCAGCACCGGGGCGCCCAGCGGTGGCCGCCACCACATCGGGGGCAGCAGTCCCAGCCCGGCCCACAGCGGAGCAGTGAGCAGCAGGATTGCCACGCCCACGCCCAGTGAGGCCCACAGCGCCCGAGGCAGCCGTCGATGCCCCAGCCACAGCCCGATGCCGGGACGGTGCAGCGCGAACAGGCTCAGCGGACCGATGACGACCACGCTGATCACGACGACGGCGGCCGCCCCGGACTCTCCGGCGAGCCACAGCACCACGGTCACCAGGGCCCAGAGCACCGCCCAGATCAGCAGTGCGCCCCCTATCAGTGAGGCCCAGGGCGCCGGTCCGAAGGTGGTGGGCACAGGCCCCGGCGGTGTCAGTGACGGTGTCAGCGGTGGTGTCAGAGGCGGCGTCAGGTACTGCGGACGTGACGGGTGTGCCGCGGGTGGTTCCGGTGTTGGTGTCGGTGCTGGTGTCGCCGCGGCACGGAACGGGCCGTCATCTGCCGGCGGCGGCCCGAGCGGCTCCCGCGCCACGGAGGCGCGGTACCAGAGCAGCAGGATCAGATAGACCGCTGCGCCGCTGAGACCCAAGGCCCCGAAGAGCAGCAGCAGTGCACCGATATCCGCGCTCGGCGTCAGCATCCGGAAGACAGCCAGGAGCAGCCCGCCGATCAGCGACACCAGGAACATCGGCCCACCGATGGCCACGCCGATGAGCAGCGTGTTCCACCGCGCCGTCATCCGCAGCATGAACAGCCCCGAGGCCACCGGCCAGGCCAGCATGGCCAGCGCGTACCCGTAGAACGCCAGCCACGCCGTCGCGTCCTCGGGGATCTCGGCCACCAGTGATCCGGCCGGATGACGATGAGCCTGGAGACCAGCCAGAGGGGTCAGCAGCACGGCCAGGAGCACCAGTCCGGTGGCCTGAGACATCAGCAGCAGCCGCAGAAAGCGCGGACTCTGCGGGCGATAGTCGTTGTTCGAGGGGTTGGCGCGCAGGAACACCGGGTAGAAACCCTGCAGACCCACCCAGGCGATCAGCAGATAGCCGGGGTCCATCGGCGTGGAGTCCGGCCGGCGCCCCGGAATCAGCTCGGCCCCGGCCGCCAGCATCAGCAGCGCCAACAGCGCGTAACTCAGGGACCACAGCCCCAGCGTCCGCGCCCAGGCCCTCACCCAGGAGAACTCGTCCTCCTGGGTGAATGTCACCTCACGCATCGTCCTTGCCGAAGACCGGGTTGTGGACCTCACCGAGGTTGATGTGCACAGCCTGCTGATCGGTGTAGAAATCGATCGAGCGGTACCCGCCCTCGTGACCCAGTCCCGAGGCCTTGACCCCGCCGAACGGGGTGCGCAGATCCCGGACGTTGTTCGAGTTCAGCCACACCATCCCGGCCTCGACGTTCTGCGAGAAGTTGTGGGCGCGCTTGAGATCATTGGTCCAGATATAGGCCGCCAGCCCGTAGCGGGTGTTGTTCGCCAGCTCGAGCGCCTCCTCCTCCGTGTCGAAGGGCGTGATGGCGACGACGGGACCGAAGATCTCCTCCTGGAAGATCCGCGCCTCGGGGGAGACATCGGCGAAGACGGTCGGCCGGACGAAGTTACCCTCTGGGAACTGTTCAGGACGTCCGCCGCCGGCCACCAGCTTCGCCTCCTGCGTGCCCAGTTCCACATAGCTCATGACCTTCTCGAAGTGCTCCGGGTGCACCAGGGCACCGACTTCGGTCTTCTCATCCTGGGGCAGCCCGACCTTCACCCGGTCTGCCTGAGCGGCGTAGCGAGAGACGAACTCGTCGTAGATGCTGCGCTGGACCAGGATGCGGGAACCGGCGGTGCAGCGCTCGCCGTTGAGGGAGAACACCCCGAAGATCGTGGCGTCGATCGCGGTCTCCAGGTCGGCGTCCTCGAAGATCACCGCCGGGGACTTCCCGCCCAGCTCCATGGACAGGCCCTTGAGCTGCGGGGCCGCGTTGGCGAAGATGATCTGCCCGGTAGTGGACTCCCCGGTGAAGGAGATCAGCGGCACATCCGGGTGCTTGACCAGCGAATCTCCCGCGTAGCCCTCCTCACCGTAGCCGTTGACCAGGTTGAAGACCCCTGCCGGCAGCCCGGCCTCCTCGAAGATGCCCGGCCACAGCGAGGCCGAGAGCGGGGTGAACTCCGCGGGCTTGAGCACCACCGTGTTTCCGGTGGCGATGGCCGGGGCCAGCTTCCAGGACTCCAGCATGAACGGGGTGTTCCACGGGGTGATGAGCCCGGCCACGCCGATGGGCTTGCGGTTGACGTAGTTCGCCTGACGGCCGGGGACCTTGAAGGCGTCATCGTGCTGGGCGACGATCAGATCGGCGAAGAACCGGAAGTTCTCTGCGGCGCGCTTGGCCTGACCCAGGGCCTGGGTGATCGGCAGCCCGGTGTCGAAGCACTCCATCTGCGCCAGGTCCTGACCACGGGACTCGACGATGTCAGCGATGCGGTGCAGCACCTTCGCGCGCTCGCGGGGCAGCATCAAGGGCCACGGACCGTTCTCGAAGGCGTCCTTCGCCGCGGCGACGGCGGCGTCGATGTCGGCCGGCTTGCCCGAGGCCGCGCGGATGTAGGGGCGGTTGGTCACCGGGTCGAGGACCTCGAAGGTCTCGCCGTCGAGCGAGTCGACGAACTGCCCGCCGATGTAGTGGCGCAGCACCTCGGGCAGGTCCGCTGGGGGCGTCTGGCTGGTCTGTTCGGTGGTCTGTTCGCCGGTCTGTTGGGTGGTCTGCTGGGTCTCGGTCATCGTGTTCTTCCTCCTGCAGTAGGGGCGTCCGGAAGGTCTGGGGTGGTTCAGGGTTCAGCGAGAGGGTCTGGCTCAGGGCGTCGGGCTCAGCCGGGCCCAGGCGCTGGGCTCACGGTGTGCTCTGTGAGGTGGCGCGGTAGGCGGCTACGGTCTTCCACCGGTGCTGGCGTACCGCCAGCTCCACCTCCAGGGCATCGGCACCGGTGCGGATGAGGGTGAGGATCTGTTCGTGCTCGGCCACTGACTCACCGGCGCGGTCGGGCACGAAGCTGAACGTGGAGCGGCGCAGCCCGGCCAGCCGGTGCCATCCGCGGCCGACCAGCTCATGGATATGCGGGTTGGGGCAGCGGCTGAACAGGACGCGGTGGAACTGTTCGTTCAGGGAGGTGAATCGCATCGGGTCGAAGTTCTCGAGCAGGTGGCGCATCTGAGTGTTCAGCGCTTCAGCGCGTTCGAGGTCCTGTGCGGTGAGCTCTGGCAGGGCCAGCGAGGTGGCCACCCCTTCCAGGGCACCCAGGGCCTCCATCGTGTCGTGGTACGCCTCTTCGTCGATCGTGGCGACGCGGGCACCGACGTTCTTCTCGAACTCGACGAGTCCCTCGGCCTCCAACCGGCGCACCGCTTCGCGCACCGGGACCACGGAGACCTCCAGCTCGGCAGCGATCGGACCGAGCACCAGCCGGTACCCGGGACTGAACTCGCGGGAGAGGATCCGCTCGCGCAGCCAGTCGTAGGTCCGCTGCGATTTGCTCGTCGCGGGGGCGGTCTCCGTGGTCACCCGCGGTGTTCCTGCGCCTCATACGCCGCCCGCCACTGCGCATTCATCGGGAACAGCCCGTCCACCGGATGCCCGGCGGCGACCTGCTCCGCCACCCAAGCGTCCTCGGCCTCCTTGGCCAGCGCGGCGTCAGCGGCCTCCTCGGCGATGTCCGGGGGCAGCACCAGCACACCGTCGTCATCGCCGACGATGATGTCACCGGGCATCACGGTCGCCCCGCCGCAGGCCACGGCGACGTCGACGTCCCAGGGCACATGCTTGCGGCCCAGCACCGCGGGATGGGCGCCGAGGGAGAACACCGGCAGGCCGATCTCGGCGACGGCCGCGTAGTCGCGGACTCCGCCGTCGGTGACCACACCGGCGGCGCCACGGGCTTTGGCGCGCAGGGCGAGGATGTCACCGAGCGTGCCGGAACCGGTCTCTCCGCGGGCCTCGATGATCAGGACCTCGCCCTCGCCGACGGTGTCGAAGGCGCGTTTCTGGGCGTTGTAGCCGCCGCCGTGGGACGTGAACAGGTCCTCCCGGTTGGGGACGAAGCGCAGAGTCTTCGCCGTACCGACCAGTGTGGTGCCGGGACGCTGGGAGCGCACGCCGTCGATGGCGACGTTGTTCAGCCCGCGCTTGCGCAGCTCCTGGGCGAGCCCGGCCACCGGGACGCGCTCGAGCTTCTCACGCAGGGCGGCGGTGAGAGCGGAGCCGGATGTTGCGGATGGTTCGGTGGGTTTGGCCGTCGGGCTAGTGGCGGTCTCAGTGACGGTTCCAGTGGTGTGATCGGTGAGGCCGTCGTCATCAGGAGTCTCTTCCCGCGCAGGCAGGCCCGCGGCCGCACGCGAACCCCAGGCTTCCTCACGCTGGTGGTCATCCACGCTCGGGCCGGAGCCCAGGGCCGGATCGAAGGAGCCCTCACCCTCGACGATGTGGGTGATCAGCCGACCTGTGGACGGTGCACCCGGAGTCTCAGGGGCGTCCACCTCGACTTCGACGACGTCGCCGGGGACTGCGACGGTGGCACCGGCCGGGGTGCCGGTGAGGATCAGGTCACCGGGCTGCAGCGTCAGGTGCTGGGAGAGATCGGCAACCAGCTGGGCCAGCGGGAAGATCATGCCTGCAGTGGTGTCCTGCTGGACCAGCTCGCCGTTGCGCCAGGTGCGCAGCCGCAGGGCGGAGGGATCCACGCTGCGGGCATCGATCAGCTGCGGGCCGACGGGGGTATAGCCGTCGCGGCCCTTGTTACGGACGTTGGAGCCCTTGTCATTGCTGCGCAGATCGTAGAGGCCGAGGTCATTGGAGGCGGTGATCCATCCGACGTGTCCCCACGCCTGCTCCAGCGGTACGGTGCGCGCCGGGGTGCCGATGATCAGCGCGACTTCCCCCTCGAAGCCCAGCAGTTCAGTGCCGACGGGGCGTGCCGCCTGCCCCCCGGAGGAGGCCAGGGAGCTTGTGGGCTTGAAGAAATAGGAGGGTGCGTCGGGACGCCGTCCGCGTTCTGCGGCGCGTGACTCATAGCTGATGTGGACGGCGATGATCTTTCCAGGCGCCGGAGGACCGGCTTGAGCTGCTTGGTGCGGGCCTGCGGGAGTCTCAGGTGCAGCGGATCCGGTCACAGGGCGCCCTCCAGAAATGTGGTCCAGCTCATATGTATATACGAAGATATACGATCTGCTCCAGAGCGACAAGAGCCGCTGCTGAGAGGTGTCAATACCGCCTCAGCACCCTGTGGAGACTGTGAATCACACATGTGTAGTTTCTTCCACACTGTGGAAAACAGCTGTGGAAAACCCGGAGCACCGCGGACTCAGGCACCAACCACCTCAGGCACCGACCAGATCCGCATAGCTGGGCATCCCCAGCCACGCCAGCACGCCCAACAGCATTCCAACACCCAGCAGACCGAGCGCCTGGTACATCCCGCGACGTCGGCCCTTCGGCGCGTAGGCGATCACCAGAGCGCACAGGACGCCGGTGACCAGACCACCCAGATGCCCCTGCCAGGAGATGTTCGGCACCGCAAAGCTGAAGACCAGGTTCACCGCCAGCAGCACCGCGATCCCGCCGACCTGCCCGCCGGCCGAACGCATCAGCACGAACAGTGCGCCGAAGAGACCGAAGACGATGCCCGAAGCCCCCAGAGTCGGGGTCTGCAGCGCGCTGAGCCACAGCACCGCCGTCGATCCGCCGATCGAACTGAGCAGCAGCAGCGCCCCGTAGCGCCACCATCCCAGCGCAGGCTCCAGCACACGGCCGATGAACCAGAGGGCAAGCATATTGAACGCCAGATGCATGATGTTGCCCGGTGAATGCACCAGCGAGGAGCTGAGCATCCGCCAGGGTTCAAACCACACTTCAGAGAAGGCCACCGGTGCGAAGGCCATGGCGTCGGTGACGGTGCCCGAGATCAGCTGCAGCACGTACATCACCGCACACAGTGCGATCAGCCCATAGGTCAGCAGGGGACGGCCGCTGCCCGAGGTGGCGCCGAACCGGGTGCGCGGCGCCGGACGCTGCCGTGCCGCCTGGTGCACACAGTCCACACAGTGGAACCCCACCGGAGCCTGGACCAGGCACTCAGGGCAGGCCGGGCGCTCGCAGCGCTGACAGCGCAGCCCCGTGGCACGGTCAGGGTGACGGACACACGACGGGGCCGCCCCCGGTGGGACGGCCCCGTCGTCGTGATGCGCAGTGATGATGGATCAGAGCTCGGTGATCTCGATGGTCTCGATGACCACGTCCTCCTTGGGACGGTCGCGCATGTCCGTGCGCACCTTGTTGAGCTCGTCGACGACCTTGCGGGACTCCTCATCGGTGACCGCGCCGAAGATCGTGTGCTTGCCCTGCAACCAGGTGGTCGGCACTGTGGTGATGAAGAACTGTGAACCGTTGGTGCCCCGGCCGTTGCGCACACCGGCGTTCGCCATCGCCAGCTTGTACGGCTCGGTGAAGTCCAGCTCCGGGTGGATCTCGTCGTCGAACTGGTACCCCGGGCCGCCGACGCCCATGCCCAGTGGGTCACCGCCCTGGATCATGAAGTCGGCGATGATCCGGTGGAACACGGTGCCGTCATACAGCGGCGTGCTGACCTTCTCCTCCCCGGACTCCGGGTGGGTCCAGGTGATCTCACCGGTGGCCAGACCGACGAAGTTCTTCACCGTCTTCGGGGCGTGGTGGCCGAAGAGCTCCAGGGTGATGTCCCCGGCGGAGGTGCGGATAGTGGCCTGATGGGTTGCTACAGCAGTCATGGCACCCATCATCTCATCACCGGAGGCCGCATGTGTGCCACGTCCGCGCCGTCGGCAGACCCTCGCGGGGTGGCCGGCGGCGCCGGTGCAGGTCAGGATGCAGGTCAGGCGGTGCCCGGGCCGGTTCGGGCGCGTCATGGCGGGGGACCCCCGCAAAGTCGTAGGCTGGGGAGAGCGCACACGATCCTGAATCGGAGGACATGCATGTTCGGCAAGAAGAAGAAGGCATCCCACACCTGGCGGCACAACGTGCTCGCCGGCGTCGACTCCGCCCGCGACTGGACGGCTCCGAAGCTGGCCCAGGCCGCCGACTGGGCCGAGGACGCCTACCGGAAGGGTGCTCCGAAGGTGCAGGACGCCTCGCAGCGGGTGCTGCACCAGGCCAGCACTGGTGCATCTGCCGCCGGTGAGAAGATCCGCGGCTACTCCTCGCGTGCGGCCTCGGCCGTCGGCGACCAGGCGGATAAGCAGTACCGTCGCCTCTCCCCGCAGACCAAGGCGCAGATCGACCAGGCCCGCGCGAAGTACGACGACGCCAAGCACCAGGTCACCCACCGGTACGTGCCGGAGGCCTCGGCCCGCCTCGGTGACTACGCCGACCGCACCGCCAAGCTCATCCACAAGGCTGAGGTGGACCCGCGTGTGGAGAAGGCCCTGATCAAGGCCACCGGTGATAAGAAGATTGTCAAGAAGCTGCGGAAGAGCTCTGAGAAGTACGCCAAGGACGCGGCGAAGTCGCTGAAGAAGCAGCAGCGTAAGCAGTCCCGCCGCAAGGGCCTGCTGGTCTTCGGACTGGTGGCCGCCGGTGTGACCGCCGCCGTCGCCGCTTGGCGTGCCTCACAGCCGGTGGAGGACCCGTGGAAGAAGCCGCAGCCGGTCTCCGCGAAGTCCACTGACTCCACCCCGATCAAGCCGGTGGAGACCCGGACCCCGGCCGAGCAGGCGCCGACGTCGGCGGCTCCGGCTGCCCCGGCGGCACCCAAGCCCGCCGCTGGGCAGGCTGAGACGAAGCCGGAGGAGAAGCCCGCTGAGAAGTCGGCCGCGCCGAAGGCCGATGAGTCCGGCCAGAAGAATGAGGGCAAGGAAGGCAAGGACGAGGGCACGGCCACGCCGAAGCCCAAGCCCGCCACCTGATCCTCATCGCTCATCACGTGGGGCCCGCACCGTCACCGGTGCGGGCCCCACGTGCATCTTCAGCTCCCACCCACCACCCACCCAGACACAAAAATCCGAACTCTCTGCGTAATCCGTGCCTTATAGAGTCCGGATTACGCAGAGAGTTCGGATAAACGTGGGTGGTTACTGCCAGCGCATCATCATCAGGAAGCCGGTCATCGAGATGCCGAAGCCGATGACGATGTTCCAGTTCCCCGCTGCTCCCCAGGGCAGCAGCCCGTCGGTGATGTACCACACCACCATCCACAACAGGCCCAGGATCAGCAGCCCGATCATGGTCACCCGGTACCAGGTGGGCAGCCCCTCGTCCTCGAACTCCAGCTGCTCGACCTCCGGTTCGGCGCGGAACGTGCTCGACGCCGTCCGCTCGGCCTCGCCCTGCGGCGAGGACTGCGCGCCACGACGGTTCTTCCGCTTCTTCGACTCTGGCACGGTAGGGTGATCCTCCCGGTCGGTGGGACATCGGCTGCCCAAGACCACTGCGGTTCATACCCCGAACGGGTCCTGAGGCCGACGTCGACTTCGTCTATCCTGACAGTGTCCCCGAGTCTACCGGCTAGGATCTGTCCGGCTCAGAGACAGCACCGCCTCTGGCACACCCCTCTGGCCCCACCGGATCTGGAGCACCACTGATGACCCCACCGACCGGCCCGCGGAAACGCCCGGGTCCGCTCACCCGGGCCGTCGGCGTCCTCGGCGAGCTGCTGCTCACCCTCGGTGCGCTCGGGCTGCTCTTCGTCCTCTGGGAGGTCTGGTGGACCGGCCTCGGCGCTGACGCCGAACGTGACCAGGCCGCCGGTGACCTCTTCGCCCATCTGGAGACCCTGGACGACGACGAAGACTCCGCAGGCTCCGATCAGGGATCGGCGACGCCGGGCGCCGAGCGGATCTACGAGCTGGCCGACGACACCGAAGTCATCGGAATGCTCTACATCCCCCGGCTGGAGGAGGACGGCACTCTGCCCATCCGTGAAGGAGTGGGGCCCGAATCCATCGACCGGATCGCCGTCGGACACTATCCGACCACCCAGATGCCCGGTGAACCGGGGAACTTCGCGTTGGCCGGGCACCGGGACATCTACGGCCGCATCCTCTTCGACCAGGACCAGCTCACCGCCGGTGACCGCATCTACGTCCAGAGCCCGGACGGCTATTTCACCTACGAGGTCACTGAGAGCTATGTCGTCCCACCGGATCGCGTTGAAGTGCTCGAACCCCTCCCCGGTGAGCCGGGCGAGGACCCCGGCGAGGACGCCGTACTGACCCTGACCACCTGTGATCCGCCCTATGTGGCCTCGGACCGGCTGATCACCCACGCCGAGCTGGTGGACTCCGTGCCGCTTTCGGACGGTCCGCCGGAGGCGATCAGCCAGCGGGTCGAAGCCGCCGCGGCATCCGGTCAGGGTCCCAGCCTCGAGAGGGAGGACTGAGCATGTACGCTTGGCTGTTCCGAAGCCTCCCGGGCCCGCTGTGGGTGCGCATCGGGATCACCCTGGTTCTGCTGGCCGCGGTGTTCCTGCTGCTCATGGAAGTCGTCTTCCCCTGGGCCAACCAATTCAACCCGCTGAACGAATCAACGATGGACCTGGAGGCGGCTGCCGTCGGCACGGAGCCGACAGGTCCGGGGCAGGAGCAGTGACGATGGCGCGCACATCCATCCTGGTGATCGACAACTACGACAGCTTCGTCTACACCCTGGTCGGCTATCTGCGTGAGCTCGGGGCCGAGGCCACTGTGCTGCGCAATGATGCCGTCTCACTGCCGCAGGCCTGCCAGATGGCCGACGAGCATGACGGAGTGCTGATCTCCCCCGGACCAGGCGCCCCCCACGAGGCGGGCGTCACCGTCGGGCTGACCCGCCACTGCGCGGAGGCTGAGATCCCGCTGCTCGGCGTCTGCCTGGGCCACCAGGGGCTGGGTGAGGCCTTCGGCGCCGTGGTCACCCACGCTGAACAGCTCATGCACGGCAAGACCAGTACGGTCACTCACACCGGGCACCGCTCCTTCGCCGGACTCCCGGAGCGCTTCGTGGCCACCCGGTACCACTCACTGGTGGTGGCACCGGACTCAGTGCCCGAGGAGCTGGAGGTCACCGCCACCACCGATGACGGCGTCATCATGGGCCTGGCCCACCGCAGCGCGCCGGTGTGGGGGATGCAGTACCACCCGGAGTCCGTGCTCACCGAGGGCGGATACCGGATGCTGGGGAACTGGCTGGAGGAGCTGGGGCTCACCGGTGCGGCCGCACATGCTGCGCGCCTGAACCCCATCCGGCACAGCTGAGCCGCCGCGCTCCGGGCGGCTCTCCGGGTCAGAGTGTGCCGGGCAAGAGCGTGCGAGGGAAGAGTGTGCTCAGGCAGAGGGCGTCAGGCGGACGGAGTCTCCGGGTGAGGGGAGGCTCAGGCCCGTGCGGCCTCAGTCATCGTCCCCGTCTCCGTTGTCGCTGTTGTCGCCGTTGCCATCGTCGCCTGAGTTGCCGTTGTCACCGTTACCGGAGTCGCCACCGTCGTTGTTGCCGTTGCCGTTGTCACCGCCGTTGTCCGAGGTGTCCTCATCCGTCGGTGAGGAGTCCTCAGTGGTCTCCTCCTCGTCCGGCTCCTCAGTGGTCTCCTCGTCCTCGGGTTCCTCGGTCTCGTCCTCGTCGGTCTCTTCGTCGTCCGGCTCTTCGGTGGTCTCCTCCTCGTCCGGCTCCTCAGTCTCATCATCGTCACCCTCGTCCTCCGGAGTGGGGTCCGGACGGGGAGGCGTGGAGATCGCCAGCGAGATGGTGGAGCCCTGCGGCACCTGAGAGCCGCCGGTGACATCTGTGCCGCCGGACTGCATAGACAGCACCTGCCCGGCGGGGACGTCACCGATCTCCCAGGTGTAGGTCGAGGCCTGCAGCCCGTAGTCGTTCTGCAGCAGCGCCACCGCCTCAGACTCGCTCATCCCGGTGACATCGGGCAGCTCCACCAGACCGTTGGAGAGCACCAGGTCGACCTCAGTGCCCCGGCTGACCATCGTGCCGGCCTCCGGGTCGAAATCGACGAGCATCCCCTCCTCCACTGTGGGGTGAGGCCCGTCGGTGACCTCGCCGACCTCCAGACCGACGTCCTCCAGCGCCTCGCGGGCCTCCTCCTCGGTGCTGCCCTGCAGCCCCTCCGGGACGGCGACCTGATCGGGGCCGGCAGAGATCAACAGCGTGACGTCATCCTCCGGGCCGACCCGCGTGCCGGCCTCCGGGTCGGTGCCGACGGCATGGTCCTCTTCGACGTCGTCGTCAGCGACGGTCTCGCTCTCCGGGTCGATGTCGGCGTCTTCGAGCTCCTCGACCGCCTCAGCCCGCGGCATCCCTGCCACATCCGGGATCTCCGTGTTCTGCGCATCGAGCATGCGCGTCAGCGCCCAGGCACCGACGGCGATCAGCAGCACCATCAGCACGATCCACAACCAGATCAGCCCGCGACGGCGCGAGGAGCCGCCGCGGGCCGCAGCCTCATGGACCGCCGGATCCTCCGGTGTGCGGGCCGAAGGCGCAGCAGCTGCTCCTGCACCGCCAGCCGCCGCTGCCCCCACTGCTGCCGGGACTGCGGCCACCGCCTGGGTGGGGTTCTCCTCCTGGTAGGCCGCCTCATGGGCCGAGGCCACATGGATGCCGCGCAGCGCATCTGAAAGCGCCTGATCGAACTCGGCCGCTGATTGGAAACGCAGCTCAGGGTCCTTCGCCAGCGCCTTGGCCACCACGGATTCCACCGCCGGAGAGACCGCAGCATTGAACCGAGACACCCGCGGCGGCTCCTCACGCACATGCTGGTACGCCACGGAGACCGGGGACTCACCCTGGAAGGGCGGCCGGTTGGTCAGCAGCTCGAAGAGCACACAGCCGGCGGAGTAGAGGTCCGAGCGGTGGTCGACGATCTCACCGCGGGCCTGCTCCGGAGACAGATACTGGGCAGTGCCGACCACAGTGGAGGTCTGGGTCATGGTGGAGGAGGTATCCGCCATCGCCCGGGCGATGCCGAAGTCCATGACCTTCACATCACCGGATTGGGTGACCATCACATTGGAGGGTTTGATGTCCCGGTGGACGATACCCCGCGAGTGGCTGTACCCCAGGGCCCCGAGGATTCCGGAGAGGTAGTCCACCGCTTCCTGATCTGAGACCGGCTTATTTAGGGCTTCATCGATCCGGGCCTGCAGCGGCGAGCCGACCTCTGCGGCCGGGCGGGGCTCCTCGGCGGACTCCGGTGCGGAATCGGCCAGATCAAGCACATCCGGGCCCTCCGGCACAGCATCCTCATCGCCCGGTACGGCGTCTGCATCGAAGGGAGAGCCGGCCTGAGTCTGCTCAGGATCCTCCTGCGGCGAGGAGCCGTGAGGCGCTGCGCCCACCGGCTCGGAGGAGCCGGCGGCCTGGTCCCGCCGACCCGTCTCCTGGGTGTCCTCACCCTCAGGCCGAGGAGTCCCGTGCATGATGTGGCGCAGCGTGACACCGTCCACGTATTCCATGACGATGAACGGGGTCTGCACGGCGTGTTCGTGGGAGTCCTCGACGTCGGTGCGCCCGGTGTCATAGACGCCGACGATATTCGGGTGGTTCAGTGAGGCCGAGGACTGCGCCTCCCGGCGGAAGCGCCCCTGAAACTGCGGATCCCGCGCGAGATCCGGACGCAGCATCTTGATCGCGACCTCACGGTCCAGGGAGAGATCATGGGCCAGGTACACATCGGCCATCCCGCCGCGCCCGATCAGTGAGGCGATGCGATAACGCTCATTGAGGATACGGTCGTCAGTTCCGTTCATCGTGAGCCTTCTGATTCGCCGGAGGCGGGAGCCTGATCGGCCGCGGTGACGGGGGCCTCCGCCGCGGCATCGGCGGAGGTGTTCGCGGCAGTCTCCGCGGTGTTCCCCACGGCGTTCCCCGTATTGCTCTGCGTGCTGTTCTGAGCGGTGCCCTGTGTACTGTCCTGTGCACTGTCGCCGCCGGGAGCACCGGTCCCGTCTCCACCGGGTGCGGTCTGCGTGCCCTGCTCCTGCGGGGCGGCGTCCTGCTGCGGGGACTCCTCGCCGTCGGGTGAGGGTGAGGCCTGCTCCGTGGGACTCGGTGTGGACTCGGCGGTCTCGCCCCCATCCGTCCCGCCCGTCGGGCTGGAGGTGGCGTCCTGATCGCCGTCGTCGTTCTGCTCCCCGGGGACGGCGGTGTCCTGCTGGGTGGGGGTGCTGCGTGATTCCTCTCCGCCCGAATAGTGCAGGGTGACTGTACTGCCCACCGAGACCTCACCGGTGGGTGAGACGTCGACGACGATGCCTGCCTGCTGCGCAGACTCCACCTCTTCCGTCTCGACCTCGAGACCCTCGCCCTCTAGGATCTCCGTGGCCTCCTCCACGCTCAGGCCGATCAGCTCGGCGGAGTCGACCTCCACGAGCTCCGCGTCTGCGGTGAAGGTCTCGGTGACCGTGGGCTGGGGCTCGGGCTCCTCATCGCCTAAGGCCGGCAGCACCAGCGCACCGAAGACCGCGAGCAGCAGCAGCCCGATCAGCGCGACCAGCGGCCATCGCCACGTCCCCCGGCGCGAGGACTTGGTCTCCGCGCCGGAGCGCTGCGTGCCCTCAGCGGCCGAAGCGCCCGCCGCCGCACCAGAGGCGTCCGATGTGCGCGCACCTGAGGTGCCGAGCCCGGCGGCAGGGAGCACACCGGTGTCCCGTGCGCCCTCACCCGTGCCCGGTAGCGGGCGGGCCGGATCCACCGGCTCCGAGGAGGTGCGAGCAGGTTCGGCGGAGAACTCGTCGCTGGCCTGGGCCGAGCCCTGAGCAGGTGTGTCGGGAGCTGCCTCAGCCTGTGATGCGGCAGAGGAATACGGTGCCGCCGCGGAGAACTGCTCCTCAGGAGGCTGCTCAGGCGTCCCCGCCGAGGGTGCACCCGCTGATGTTGCCGCAGCGCCCGCCGCAGCACCGGCCCCGGCAGCCCCGGCGGCTGCAGCGCCACCGGCACGCGGCACCACCTGAGTCGGCTGTGTGGCCTGCTGGGTGGGGATCAGCTGAGTAGAATCGTCGGCATTGTCCGCCGTCAGGTGCTGGGACATCGTGGGCACTGCGGCCAGAGCGGCATCGAGGTCATGACGCAGCAGCGCATCAGAGGCCTCGGCCAGCTTCGTCGCATTGGCCGGACGGTCAGCCGGGTCCTTCGCCAGGGTGGCCATGATCAGTGCCCGCACCGGCTCCGGCACCGAATCCGGCAGCGGCGGCGGAGTGTCGTTGACCTGCTTCAGCGCGATCGCGATCTGAGCCTCACCGGTGAACGGCCGCTTCCCCGCCAACGCCTCATAGGCGATGATCCCCAGGGCATAGATGTCCGACGAGCCGGTGGCATGCTGCCCGGTGGCCTGCTCCGGGGAGAGGTACTGCACTGTGCCCATGACCTGCCCGGTGGCAGTCAGCGGCACCTGATCAGCCAGCCGTGCAATCCCGAAATCGGTGATCTTCACCCGACGGGTCGGGGTGATCAGCAGGTTCCCCGGCTTCACGTCCCGGTGGACCAGCCCCTGATCGTGGGCGACCTGCAGGGCTCGCGCCGTCTGGGCGATGATCGACAGCGTCTTCTCCCAGGCCAGCGTCCGATCCTTCTCCAGGATCACCGACAGTGGACGGCCGGGCACCAGCTCCATCACCAGGTACCCGGAACCGGCCTGCTCGCCGTAGTCATAGATATCGGCGATCCCCGGGTGGTTCAGCAGCGCGGTGTGCCGAGCCTCGGCGCGGAATCGGCGGAGGAACGCCTCATCGCCGGTGTACTCCTCTTTGAGGATCTTGATCGCCACCGTACGCCCGAGGACCTCATCGGAGGCTTTCCACACCTCGCCCATACCGCCGACGGCGATGCGCTCGGTGAGCTTATAACGGTCACCCATGAGGATGCCGACAGTCGGCCTCATTCCTCGATCACCGCCTCGAACATGGTCAGCATATTGGGCGCCGTGAGGCCCGTGCCGGTCTCGAACACGATCCTCTCATAGGCCACCGTGACGGCGTACTGCGGGTCGTCAGCCGGCGCGAATCCGGTGACCCACGAGTTCACCAGATCCGTGCCCCCGATCTGCCCGGTGCCGGTCTTCGCCGCGATGTCGATCGAGGAGTTCTGCGCCCGGTAGGCGGTGCCGTCCTCCACCGCGGCGATCATCAGCTCCGTCATCTCATCGGCGACCTCAGAGCTGATCGGCTGTCCCATCTCCTCCGGTTCGTGCTGCTCGATGACCTGCAGGTCCGAACCGCGCACCGACTCGATGAGGCTGGGCTGCATCATCGTGCCGCCGTTGGCGATCGCCATCGTCATCATGTTGATCTGCATCGGCGTGGCGGTGACGTCGTACTGACCGATCGAGGACTGGGCCAGCGCGGCGTCGGTGAGGTCCTCGGGGAAGTGCGAGGCGGTGACGGTCAGCGGGATCTGTGTCTCAGAGTTCCAGCCGAAGCTCTCGGCGGCCTCGCGGATCGGGTCCTCACCCATCTCCATCGCCGCCTCGGCGAAGGGAGTGTTGCAGGACTGGGCCGTGATGAACCGCAGGTCAGCCCGGGAACTGGTGTGACAGTTCCCGCCGAAGAAGTTCCCCAGCTGGGTCTGCGACTGCGGCAGGGTGATCTGGTCGGGGTTGTCCATCATGGTGTCCGGCGAATAGTCCCCGGAATCGAGCATGGCGGCCAGATCCACCAGTTTGAACGTCGAACCCGGGGCGATGGTCGAGTTGATCGGCCGGAAATAGTAAGGGCTCAGGCCCTCCACTGACTCGATCTCAGCCTTGTTCTCCGTGAACTGGCTGGTCGAATGCACCGCCAGCTCATTGGTGTCGAAGCTCGGCTTCGTGGCCATGGCCCTGATCTCACCGGTCTCGATATCGGTGACGATGATCGAGCCGCGCTCGCCGTCGGGCAGCGTGTCATAGGCCAGCTGCTGCAGCTCCGGGTCCAGAGTCAGCTCCACCTGGGCCCCCTCATTGGCCGAGCCGGTGAACAGGGAGGCCATCCGGTCGAAGAACTGGGAATCCGATTGCCCGGTCAGGTACTCGTTCATCGCCGACTCCAGACCGGTGGGCGGTTCGGCGATCGAGTAGAACCCGGTGATTCCGGCGTAGAGCTGGGGCTCGTGGTAGACCCGCTGATAGTCGAAGGCCGTCTCCGAGGGCACGGATTCGGCGATGGGTTCGCCGTCGACGGTGATGGTGCCGCGGTCAGCCCCGCGGTCCTGGTACATCTGCCGTACGTTGTTCGGATGCGCGTTGAGCTCATCGGTCATCGGCACCTGGATCACGCTCAGCGCGATGAACAGGGCCATGAACAGGCCGACGGAGACCACCCAGGTGTGACGGATCGCGTTGTTCACCGGCCACCTCCTGTCCCGGGCCGCAGCGGGGCCTCGTCCTGTTCCTCGAAGGTGGCGGCCTCCGCCTCAGCACGCGCCTGCGCATCGGCGCCCTCACCGGTGGACAGCCCGGTCTCAGCGGCCTCGGCGGTGGGGTTCTCGATGCCCGAGGCGGCATCTCCGGAGGCGTTGACCATCGGCCCGACGACGATCGGCCGCCGCGCAGAGTGCGAGATCAGCAGCACGATCGCCACGATCAACCAGTTGCCCAGCAGCGAGGAGCCCCCGGCGGCGAGGAACGGCGCGGTCAGCCCCGTCATCGGGATGACCCGGGTGATGCCGCCGAGGACGACGAAGATCTGCAGCACCAGCATCACCGCGAAGCCGACGGCCAACAGTTTGCCGAAGGCATCCCGGGTACCCAGGCCGGCGCGCATGAACCGGCTGAACAGCAGCAGGTAGAGCAGCAGCATGGCGGTCAGCCCGATGAGCCCGAGCTCCTCACCGAAAGCGGCGAGGATCATGTCCGAATTGGCCAGCGGCACCCGGTTCGGCATGCCTGAGCCCAGCCCGGTGCCGGTGAGACCGCCGTTGGCCAGGCCGAACATGCCCTGGACCACCTGCTCGGAGCCGCCGAACTCGCGCGAGTAGATGTCCTCGTCGAAGGCGTTGAGCCAGATGTCCACACGGGCGGCCACATGCGGGACGAACATCCAGGCCAACAGAGCTCCGGCGGCCACCAGCAGCATGCCGATGACGATCCAGGACAGCCGGGAGGTGGCCACGTAGATCATGGCCATGAACAGGCCGAAGAACATGATCGAGTTACCCAGGTCCGTCTGCACCACCAGCACGCCGATGGCGACCAGCCAGCCGATCATCAGCGGCGCGAGGTCCTGGATGCGGGGGAACTGCAGCGGACCGATCTTCCGGCCGGCCAACAGGATCAGATCACGGTTGTTCGCCAGGAACCCGGCGAAGAAGACGCCCAGAGCGATCTTCGCCAGCTCGGAGGGCTGGAAGGAGGCGAAACCGAGGTTCACCCAGATGCGGGCGCCGTTGATCTCCATCCCGATGCCCGGCAGCATCGGCAGGAACAGCAGCACCGTGCCGACCAGCAGCGAGAGGTAGGTCAGCTGCCGCAGCCGCCGGTGGTCCTGCAGGAACCACAGCAGCACCATGGCGATCGCCATCGACACCGCGGACCACAGCAGTTGCCGGTCGGCGACGACGCCGTCGCCTGCGGAGAGGTCCAACCGGTGGATCATCGCGATGCCCAGGCCGTTGAGGGTGACCACGATCGGCAGGATGAACGGGTCAGCGTATTTCGCGCGGACCCGCAGCACCACGTGGAAGGCGAGCACCAGGGCTGAGTAGATGGCCCCGTTGAGGTAGTAGCTCTCCTCGATGGGAGCGTCCATCGCCGCGGCGGTGACGATCTGCGAACCCACCGCGATGGTCAGCGCGATCAGCAGCAGGAACAGCTCCAGGTTCCGGCGTGTGGGAGGGCGGACGTCGGTCTGGCTCATCCGTTCTGACCTCCGTCCTCACCGGGGGACTCGGTCTGATCCTCATCGGGGGACTCGGAAGGCTCACCGTTGGAGGACTCGTCATCGGAGGACTCCTCGGTGTCCTCGTCGGCCTCGATGCCGGCCGACTGGCGAAGCTGTTCCACGATGCGATCGGCGTGGGCGCGGGAATCCGCGGGGATGCCGCCGGTGACCCGTTCACGCTGATACGAGGTCAGGTCATCGACGCTGATACCGGTCAGCTCATCGGACTCGGAGAGATCCCACGGACCCAGGGACTGGGCGACCCCGTTGAACACGGCGACCTCGCCGTCCTCTTCACCGACGTAGTACTGGGTCTGGGTCCAGATATAACCCAGGAACAGCACCGCGGCCAGCAGCACCGTGACCAGCCCCACCACAGTGGGCAGCAGCCACCCGATGCGCCGGGGGCGGCCGGATGCGGAGCGGGCGATGATCTCGTCCTCGAGATCGATCTCGTCGTCGACCTCCGCGGTGACGTCACTGGTCGTGTCAATGGTGGTGTCGCCGCTGGTGAACTCGCCTGAGGCGGTGTGCGGCGTCCCGGCTGTCTGTGCGCCGCCGGATTCAGTCCTCGGCGTGGACTGATCAGCAGAGGCCGTGGCGCTCGCCGTCGCAGTCTCCGAAGGATCTGTCTGCGCGGCGGTGACCGCGGCCGCCGGGGCTCCGGCCTGGGCGAGCATCTCGTCGTGCTCGTGACGGACCTGACGCAGCGGCTGACCGGTCAGCCGCGCGGCCAGCACCGGTTCGTCCACACTGCGGCGGACCAGCGGGATCATCCCGGTCTCAGTGGCCTGGGCGGCGGCGCCCACCAGACGGTGAGGCCGGGCCTCGAGGTCCTGGCCGAGCATCGAGGCCGCCAGCGGGGAGAGCTCGTCGTGGTCCTCCGGAGGGTGCTCGGAGAGGGCGTCCAGATTGACCACCGGCACCATCTCCATGGGGTGCTCGGCCTCTGTGGTGTCCTCCTCCGGGACGGGCAGCTCTTCCTGAGGCGGCTCGTAGACCTCGGAGGCCGAGGCGACGGCGGCCGGGGAGAGCGGTGTGGGCCGGTTGGCGGTCAGGTCCTCCTCGTCGGCCTCGACCACCTCCAGACACACCACGGTGACATTGTCCGGAGCGCCGCCGCCGATGGTCAGGTCCACCAGGTCATCGACGATGGACTCCAAGGTCTGGGTGGAACGCAGCTTCTGCTCGATCAGCCGATCCGAGACCACCGCGTTGAGCCCGTCGGAGCACAGCAGCCAGCGTTCCCCGGCCTCGACCGGGAAGGAGGTGATGTCGAGCTCGGGGGAGGCGTCGACGTCACCGAGCACGCGCATCAGGACGTTCTTATGCGGATGGTGCTCCGCTTGGGCGGGATCCAGGCGGCCTTCGTCGACGAGTCGCTGGACGAAGGTATGGTCCTTGCTGACCTGGCGGAACCGGCCCTTCTTCAGCCTGTAGGCCCGGGAGTCACCGATATGGGCGAACTGCATCCGGTCCCCGGTGATCAGCACGGAGGTGATGGTGGTCCCCATCCCGGCGAGCTTCGGATTCGCCTGGACCAGCCGGTTGAGGAAGGCGTTGGCGGTCTGAATCTCATCGGGCAGCACCGTTTCCGGGGCGGTGAAGCCCCGGGTATCCAGGTGAGCGAGGTCCAACACGGTGGAGGCGGAGGCCACATTGCCCCCGGCGTGGCCGCCCATGCCGTCGGCGACGACGCCGAAGTAGCGCCCGGCATAGCCGGAGTCGTCGTTCTTGGAGCGGACGACTCCGGTGTCGGAGCGGGCGGCGAAGCGGAAGACCAGTGACACGGGTTCAGGCCCTCAGTTCCAGGACGGTCTTGCCGATGCGGATCCGCTCACCCGGTTCCACGGTGGCGGCGCGGGTCAGCTGCTCCTCGCCCAGCCAGGTGCCGTTGGTGGAGCCGAGGTCCTCGATGAACCACCGCGACCCCTGGGGGAACAGCCGCGCGTGCTTGCCCGAGGCGTAGTCATCGATCAGCACCAGGGTGGACTCCTGCGCGCGGCCGAGCATCACCGGCGCCGAGCCCAGCTCCACTTCGGTGCCGGCGGCGGGACCTTCGACCACGACGAGGGCGCGCGGCCGGGGCCGCTGGGCCGAGGGCGCGGGTTCCTGCGTCGGTGCCGGGTCCTGGCTCTGACCGGAGGGGTGGGCCGGGGGATGGGTGGTCGCCGTCGTGGCCGGTGCCCCAGCCGGACCCGCCGCGACGGCGGTCTCGCGGCGACGGCGACGGTCCTTGCCGCGGCCGGCGTCGTCACGTGGGGTGCGCGAGCGTTTGGAGATCATCAGGTCACGGCTCTGCGCTGCGACGATGGAGAGGATCATGATCCACAGCAGCAGCAGCAGCCCGAACTGCAGAACGGTGACGGCGAGTTCGCTCATCCGGTTCAGCTCTCGGTGACCGTGCGGAAGCGCAGGCGCGCTCCGCCCAGCGAGATCAGGGCGCTGTCGAAGAGTTCCGTACCGGGGGCCTGGGGGTCGAGGCGCTCGCCGTCGACGTAGGTGCCGTTGGTGGAGCCGAGATCCCGGGCATAGAAGTGATCGCCCTGGCGGTAGATCTCCATGTGACGGCGGGAGATCCCGGAGTCGGCGATGGAGATGCCCGCCTGGGAGGAGCGGCCGACGACGGTGTGCGCCTCGAGCTCGTGGCGGGTGCCGTCGTGCTCGACGACGGCAAGGACACGGGGGGCCCGGGTGACGGCGGGGTTCACTGTGGTGGCGTCGAGATCGTAGGAGGACGGTGCTGACGGCGCGGCGGGGGCCGCAGGCTGGCCTGCGCTGAGCCCGGTGTGCGATCCGGCGGCCGGGGCGGCGGCAGCGACGGGGTGTGCTGAGGGGACGGCGCCCTTCTCAGTGCTGGATTCGATGTGCAGCTGTCCGCGGCGCAGATCAGTGTTCTTCACGAAGGTGGCGCGCACCGGTCCGCGCAGCGTGTAGCCCTGGGAGTCGGCGTGTCGGATGATCTCCTCACACAGCTCCTCGGCCAACGCCACCCCGTACTTCTTCGCCTCGGCGAAGTCATCCGGGGACAGGCGGATCCGGTAGACATTGGGAACGAATGAACGTCCCTGCGACATCGTGAAGGACTCACGGTCCATGTGGCGTCGTACGGCGGTGGCGATCTCCACGGGGCCGAGGCTCCCTCCGCGTCCGGAGAAGGCTCCGCGCACGGCTTTCTCGATCCCTCGTTCCAGGTTGTCCAGAAGCCCCACGGTGCCTCCTCTCATTCGGTCATTGGCCCCGGTTCCCGAGGTGTCTCGGGCAGGGGGCATCGGTCAGTCCAGCCTCGATTCTAGCGGTCACAACTGTGCGGGCGGCATCAGCGGGCACTTCGCCGCGATGACAGGCATCGAAAAGTGTGTGGCATGTCACTCATGCAGATTTGAAATAAAATCTGGGTGACAGGGGTTGCCCCGGATGCACGCCTCGCAGGACTGTGGAGAACGCTGGGCCGCATACCTAGCGGCCCAGCGTTGAGCACACCGCGAGGCATCACAGCAGAACATCTCTGACACTCGTTTTCGAAAGGACGAACCATCATGGCCGCACTGACTCAGGGCACCTGGAACTTCGACCCGGCACACTCCGAGATCGGGCTCACCGTCCGCCACGCCGGCATCTCCAAGACCCGCGCGGTCTTCGAAGAGGCCCAGGCTGTGCTGCAGGTCGCCGAGAACGGCACCGCCACTGTGGAGGCCCAGGTCCAGGCCTCCTCCTTCTCCTCCGGCAACGAGGACCGTGACGGGCACGTCCGCGGTGAGGACTTCCTCGACGCCGCGCAGCACCCCACGCTGACCTTCCGCGCCGAGGGTGTGGCCGTCTCCGACGAAGAGTTCGAGATGCCCGGTGAGCTCACCATCCGCGGTGTGACCCACCCGGTGACCTTCGAGGCCGAGTTCGGCGGCCAGGCCGTGGACCCCTTCGGCGCCACCCGCGCCGGCTTCTCCGCGACCACCACGATCTCCCGCAAGGAGTTCGGCCTGACCTGGAACGCTGCGCTGGAGGCCGGCGGTGTGCTGGTCGGCGACAAGGTGAAGATCGAGCTGGAGGTCGCCTTCGTCCTCGACCAGGGCGAGTGAGGCCTGCAGGCGAGAGCTGTTGAATGCTGAGGCTGTGACCCACCGGATATTCCGGTGGGTCACAGCCTCAGCTGTCTCAACGTCAGGGGAGCTTCTCGATACTCGGGAGCACGTTGACTCAAGAAGCGATGATCATGATGCCGGACCCTAGTGCCATCGCTGCACCGACGAATGCGAGAGCAATGACGAATCGCCGCACCTTGTGATCAGCCACTCTGTTCTGAATTCGTTCGCCGAGGAGGATCCCTCCGAGGATCGCGAGGGCGCAGAAGAACCATGTCTGCCATGGAAGGTCTGGGACGTGTCCTTGATCCATGACGGATTTGGTGAGGAAGGCCATGGCCGAGAGCAACAGCCAGAGTGGCTGAAGGGTAGCGACCATCGCACGGGTGGCCCAACCTGAGAGAACGGCATAGATCGTCGTGGCAGGGGCGCCCACACCAGCGACCGCTGTGCCGATACCCGCGCCGATGCCTGTCAGAGTGACAGTAACCGCTCCGTCGACCTGTCGGGTCGTCGACGCGATGTGAACAGTGCAGATCAGACCAACGATGATCATCAGTGCCACGATGATGTCGAGGAATCCCGGGGGAGTGAGGGTGCTGAACCAGGCAGCGATGGGTATGACCAGAAGGGCGGGCAGTGCCAACATCCTGAAGCGACGCCAGTCGATGTCCCGCCATACGCGGGGCATGATGAAAAGTGGGGCAATGATGCTGAGGAAGTTGGCGAGCATGACTCCCTGATGTGAGCCCAGCAGTACGACGAGAGGCGGTGCCAGTACTAGTCCGAACCCGAAGCCCGATACCCGTTGAACGACAGCCGAGACGAGCACGGCGCTGATCACGCCGAGGCTGAGAATCGGCTCAGGCATCTGCTCTCCCGGTGTGCGCTCCCGCTGGGCGCGGCGAGACCCTACTCCGTGCCGTCACGGCTTCCAAGTGACTTAATTCTGACGTTCCGACTGGGGTTTGCCCAGGAGCGTGGAGCGTTCGGACTTCGGAACGACGGGGATCGTTCCCGTGTGCATACCTCTGCGGAGATCGAAGATCTCGTTCCGAAGCACCTTGGCCAGGAAATAGATGCCCAAGAGATTGGGGACTGTGACCACAAAGAACATCACATCGGAGAATCGCACGACGGTGTCCAGAGAGACACTTGCGCCGATGACGATCATCACGACGTAGACGCAGTCGTAGATGCGTTCTGCGATGTAGCTCTGTCCGAACACGAATCCGGCCGTCTTGCGCCCGTAGTAGGAGAAGGCCAGGATCGTCGAGAAACCGAACAGGATGATGCAGACCGTGAGAATGATGGTGAAGAGGTCATGCACCGTGGCGAAGGCTTCAGTAGTCAGAGCCACACCATCTGACTCTGAACCGATGTAGCTCTCGGTGACGATGATGGCCAGAGCAGTCATCGTGCAGATCACGACTGAATCGATGAAGGGCTCCCAGGCTGCGACGAATCCCTCTTCGGCCGGTCGTCTGTTCTTGGAGGCGGAATGAGCCAAACCTGCGGTACCGACACCGGCGGCGTTGGAGAACAGGGCGCGCTGGATACCGATGATGGCGACACCGATGACTCCGCCGCTGACGCCTTCTCCGGTGAACGCAGAGGTGAACATGATTCCGAATGAGCTGGGAATCGCAGTGTAGTTCGCGGCCAGAATCACCAGGACGCAACCGACGTAGATGATAGCCATGAAGGGGACCATTCGGCTGGTGAGGCGAGCGATGGATGTGATGCCACCGATGATGACGATGCCCACACAGACGGCGATGATGAGCCCGATGATCCATCCGTTGCCCGCAAGCGGACTGTCAGCCCCACCGGTCGTGTTGATGACCTGAGCAGTCAGCTGGTTCGCTTGGAAGATGTTCCCGGCCCCCATGACGGCGATCATCATGCATGCAGCAAAGGTGTACCCCAGGATGCGGCCCAGTGTGGGGCGGCCGATCGATGCGAGGCCGTCCCGCAGATAGTACATGGGGCCGCCCGAGACTGTGCCGTCCTGGTGGATGCGCCTGTACTTCTGAGCCAGAGTGGCCTCTGACATTTTGACGGCCATACCGAGGATGCCTGCGATGATGATCCATACCGTTGCGCCCGGTCCGCCGATGGAAATGGCGACGGCGACACCTGCGATATTTCCCAGCCCGACGGTTCCGGAGAGTTCAGTCGCGAGTGCTTGGAAGCTGGTCACCTGACCAGGGTCCGAATAGCGGCTGTAGTGACCGCGGACGACGCCGATGCTGAGCTTCAGATCCTTGAACGGGCGGATCCGGAGCCAGAACGTCAGAAACAGGCCAGCGGTGATGAGCCAGACGACCAGGATGGGTAGATCCGCGCCGCCGATCGGTACGGCGAAGAAGACGATTTCCTCGAGGAACTCCACAATCGGCCCGAAGGTGTTTTCCATCCTGTCATCGATCGTGGTTGCCAGCGGGGGAGCCGAAGCGGATATCGGTGTCATGTCTGCCTCTCCGTGGTCGATGCGACACGACGGACTCGCCCGCCTCGCAGTGTGTCGTACATCACTTGCCGGTTATCGATAACCAATAAACGGGAGATGATGATGCTTGTCAATAGTTCTGAGCCCACCGTGGTGACATGGAGTGGTGACATGGAGTGGGAGTGGTTCTCTGGGGAGACTGTTGGGGCGGCGTTTGTAGAATCGCTCCGGGCCTAGGAGAAGGAGGAGTGTCGTATGAACTCGGTTCCGGCACTGTGGGATGGTGTGGGTAGTGCGGACGGAGCACGCCTATTGACTCCGGCGACGCTCAAGGAGTCCACGGAGCAGATGATTCGTCGTGCTCTGCTCAACGGAGATATGCGCGCCGGGGAGATCTATTCTGCCAACGCTCTGGCCAGACAGTTGGGGATATCGAACAGTCCCGCTCGGGAAGCCATGATGACTCTTGTCAATAAGGGGCTCCTGGAACTCGTGCGGAACAGGGGTTTCCGTGTCGTGGAGCTGAGCGACACGGATAAGCGTGAGATTTACGAACTCCGCCTGCAGATCGAGGTCGAAGCGGTTCGGCGTGTGGCCGCGGCCGGTGTCAGCACCTCCGAGACGGAGTTCCTGCGTGCTGCCGCGCAGCGAACGGTCGATCTCGCCCAGCGTGATGACATGGGGGACTATCTTGAGGCTGACCAGTCCTTCCACGCAGGTCTGGTGGGTATGAACGGTAACCGACGGTGGACAGACATCGTCGAGAACCTCAGGGATCTCTCCCGCGTCAATGGCTTCTATCGTTTCCTCGCCACGGATCACTATCTCGCCGAAAGCGCGGATGAGCACCTGAGAATCGCTGCGGCCGTGATAGCAGGCGACGCCGAGCGGGCCGCTGAGCTGATGGTCCACCATCTTGAATATGCACGGCCTCGAGGCTGACCGGAGACCCTGAAGAGACTTATGTGACGCTTGACACTCCTGGACAGCTGTCGAATGATGGTTATCGATAACCGGTAACCAAGAGGTTGTCGTCAGATCATGCGTCGGGAGGTCTTCATGGCGGACACGGTGTCCCTCGAATTGACGACGGCTTCCCATCAACCGAGGGCTGCCGACGTCGTGATCGTCGGAGGTGGGGTCATTGGTGTCAGCATCGCCTGGCACCTGATGGAGTCCGGGGTACGGAATATCGTCGTCGTCGAACGATCTGACCTCGGCAGTGGCTCCTCCGCGAAGCCGTTAGGTGGAGTCCGAGCCAATTTCTCGGATCCTTCGAACATCGCCCTGGGACAGAGGTCGCTGCAGAAGTTCTCCGTGTTCCCCGAGAAGTTCGGCGTAGATATCGGCTTCCGACGTGTTGGATATCTTTTCCTCGGACGAACGGAGGAGGCCTGCGAAAGCATGGCTGAGGCTGTTCAACTGCAGAATGATATGGGTGTACGGAGCAGCATGGTCACGCCGGAGGAAGCTGGACAGCTCAATCCTCTGGTCCATGTGCAGGCACTGCTGGGTGCTTCCTACTCACCGGATGACGGTTATGCGCGCCCTTCGCAGGTCGTCCATGGCTATTCAAAGTCTGCAGCCCAGGGCGGAGTGACGTTCCTCGACAGGACCCAGGTCCTGAGCATCGATACCACTGCCGGTGCTGTCAGTGCCGTCACGACCAGCAGGGGTGAGATTCGCACCCCAACGGTCATCTGCTGTGCGGGCGCCTGGAGCGCGGGGATTGGGGAGATGGCCGGTGTCGAGCTTCCGGTCACACCGGTCCGTCGGCTCATCGGGTTCAGTGCCGAAGGTCCGACACCGCTTCCCACGATCCCCTTCACACTGGATCTCCAGACGACCCTCTACTTTCATAACTCCAGGGACGGTCTTCTCCTCGGTATCTCACATGATCAGGAGCCCTGCTTCTGCCGTGAGTTCTCCTACGAATGGATGGAAGAGTTCAGGGCCGCTGCCCGCATCTGCGCACCAACGCTGAGCAAGACAGAGATCCTCGGCGGGTGGGCAGGCCTCTACGAGAACACTCCCGACAGGAACGCACTCATCGGTGAGGCAGCCGACGTCTCGGGATTCTTCTACGCGACCGGCTTCTCCGGCCACGGGTTTCTGCAGGCGCCGGCTGTCGGAGAGCTTGTGACTGATATGTACCACGGGCGACAGTCCTTCATGGATCCGTCCCCCTTCTCCATCGATCGGTTTACTCAGAACAGCTCCGTCCGGCGCGAGACAAACATCATCTGACGTTACTTTCTACTGAAAGGTCACAGTCATGGAATTTCTGAAGTCCTGGCAGCTTCGTGCAGAGTTCGCTCTACGCCTGTCCGAGATGTATGGAGAAGAGGTTCCCGCCTACACCACACTGGTCGATGTCTCAACGGAGGTGAACGAAGACGTCCTCAGAGAAATGGGTGAGGCGGCGGAACGGTTGGGAACCATCTCACGTGTGACCGCTGAGCGTCACGGTGCCATACGAGTGGGAAGTCCCGAAGAGATGGCGCAGGTCGCACGAGTGTTCGCCGCGTTCGGCATGCATCCGGTGGGCTTCTACGATCTGCGGGACGCTTCGAAATCCTCCGTACCCGTGGTGTCGACCGCTTTCCGTCCGATCGAGGCAGAAGAACTGGCCCTCAACCCTTTCCGGGTCTTCACGTCCATGCTCGCCGCAGATGATCCTCGCTTCTTCGATACAGACCTGCAGTCCCGGCTCAGAGATTTCCTGGGGGAACGGACCCTCTTCCCTTCGGAGCTCTTAGAACTCGCAGATCGCGCCGCGGCTCAGGACGGCCTTGCGCTGGAAGAGGCCGAGAAGCTCCTGGATCTGGCCACCGGCGCATTTCGGCTGTCAGAGGAGCCGGTCGAGCACAGCTGGTATCAGGAGCTCGAAGCTGTATCGGCCGTTGCTGCGGATATCGGCGGGGTGTCGACCACTCATATCAATCACCTGACGCCGCGAGTCCTCGACATCGATGAGCTATACCGGAGGATGGAAGCTCGAGGCATCACGATGATCGATGAAGTGCAGGGTCCCCCAGCCTGGGATGGTCCGGATGTCCTGCTGCGGCAAACGTCTTTCCGGGCGCTCGCGGAAGAGCGTGTCTTCCGCTATGAGGATGGACGTGTCGGTCCGGGCGAGTTGAAAGTCAGATTCGGCGAAGTCGAGCAGAGAGGCATCGCTCTGACGCCCCAGGGGCGTCAAGTCTATGACGAGATGGTCGCAGAAGTAGACCGTCGGCTCCAGAATCGAGGTGGGACTCGTGCAGATGTTGCCAGGGAAGTCTGGGCAGAGCGGCTTCCACGAACGGAGATCGAACTGGCTCTCTCTGGGCTCGCCTTCTTCACCTATCGTGTGTTGTCTCAACCGAGGGGTGACAGCGGTCAGTACGGGGACACGGTGACCCTCCGCGAACTATTGGAGAGTGGTCGCGTCGTCGCCGACCCCATCGTCTACGAGGACTTCCTTCCGCGGTCAGCGGCAGGGATCTTCCAGTCGAATCTCTCCGAGGACGGTTCCCGCGACGACGCGATGCAGGGCACGGACTATGACATCGAGGTGATGTCTTCCATCATCGGTCGGCGTGTGGTGGACCCCCATGATCTATATCGCGCACAAGAAGATGCATCGCTGACCGAGATCTCAGAACAACTAGAGGTACAAGTTGTTCGATAAATCGCGAAAGTAAATAGAGGGTAAAGTAGACATATTCTCTCTGGAAAATATTGATTGGAGATAAGAATGACACCTGCACGAGATGATCGCGACCTCACTCTAGAGGTCTCCAGGGCTCTCGAAGCTTGTGGCGTGTCTCAGGAGGCACTCAGCGGCTCACGAGGGGTGACGACCCCGGTGACAGGAGAACAGATTCTCTCCGTCGAACCACATACGGTTGATGAAGTCCGCGATGTGATCGATAGGGCGGAGCACGCCTTCCGAGTGTGGCGTGAGGTGCCTGGCCCGGCGCGCGGCGCGGTGGTGAAGCGCTGGGGGGAACTTCTGAGCGAACACAAGTCAGATCTGGCGACGATCGTACGCGCTGAAGCAGGAAAGATCGTCTCGGAGGCTGAAGGTGAAGTCCAGGAGATGATCGATATCTGCGACTTCGCACTGGGGCAGTCCCGCATGCTCTATGGCAAGACGATGCCCTCAGAACGTGCTGGTCACCGACTCATGGAGACCTGGCACCCACTCGGCGTCGTCGGCGTCATCACAGCATTCAACTTTCCGGTTGCACCGTACGCATGGAACACCGCCTTGGCGATCGTGGCCGGTGATCCGGTGATCTGGAAGCCCTCAGAGGTGGGGGTGCTGTGTGCTCTGGCGACTGACGCGCTGCTGGGACGAGCCGCAGCAGAGTGCGGAGCACCAGAGGGCCTGCACCACGTGGTGATCGGAGACCGTGAGGCGGCACAGCCGTTGCTGGAGGATCAGCGTGTGGCCCTGGTCTCGGCGACGGGTTCAACACGGATGGGTCGTGACGTCGCCCCGAAGGTCGCTGCCCGTTTCGGCAGGTACCTCTTGGAGCTCGGCGGCAATAATGCTGCGGTGGTGACGCCCAGCGCAGACCTGGATCTGGCGTTGAAGGGGATCGCTTTCGCTGCTGCAGGGACTGCAGGGCAGAGGTGCACCACCATGAGGCGTTTGATCGTGCACGAGTCGGTCGCCGACGACCTGGTGGAGAGGCTGCGCCGGGCGTACGAAACCCTGGCGATCGGTGACCCCGGTGATGAAGGTGTCCTGGTCGGTCCACTCATCAATCGGCAGAGCTACGAATCGATGCAGGCGGCATTGGAGCGTTCGCGCATGGACGGAGGAACCATTGTGACCGGGGGGCAGAGGGTGCTCGCCGACGAATTCCCTGACGCCTATTACGTCGAACCAGCCATCGTGCGTATGCCACAGCAGACCGAAGTGGTGAGAGAAGAGACCTTCGCACCTATCTTGTATGTGATGACGTACCAGGATCTCGATGAGGCGATCTCTCTCCACAACGAGGTACCGCAGGGGCTGTCATCAGCGATCTTCACATCGGATCAGGCTGAAGCGGAAATATTCTTGTCGGCTCGTGGGTCGGACTGCGGAATCGCGAATGTCAACATCGGGACATCTGGGGCGGAGATCGGTGGCGCCTTCGGAGGTGAGAAAGATACTGGAGGTGGTCGTGAATCCGGTTCAGACGCATGGAAGATCTATATGCGTCGTGCGACGAATACAATTAACTACTCAGGTAAATTGCCTCTAGCACAGGGCGTTGAATTTATTTGATTACAAAGAATCTGTGTGTGGCTGGAGCATTCCTTGCCAGCTGACCACGACCGCGTAGGGGCTCCTTTCGCCCTGACATGCAGAGATGCCCGCTGAGACGAGAGATGATGATGTTCTTCGACCTGACTGACGACTGGGGGCCTGAGAAGGTCGTGACGATCCACGACAGACGCTTGGGCTACCAGGGTGCACTCGTCCTCGACAACACGGCTCGAGGGATGGGCAAGGGCGGCACCAGGATGAGTCCTACAGTGCAGGTAGAAGATGTCATGCGTCTTGCACGGGTCATGACCTGGAAATGGGCGGCCGTTGATCTCTTCTACGGCGGGGCCAAGGCGGGCATCCGAGCTGACCCGACGCGGCCGGATAAGGAAGCGGTGGTTCGTTCTTTTGCCCGTCGCTTATCGGATCATGTACCTCACGAGTATGTCTTTGGGCTGGATATGGGGCTGACTGAGAACGATGCGGCCGTGATCAACGACGAGCTGGGAACCAGAGGTGCGGCCGTCGGGACTCCCTATGAGCTGGGTGGTGTTCCATACGATCAGCTCGGGATCACTGGGTTTGGGGTGGCAGAGGCTGCGGACGAGGCGGCACGACGATTGGGGCTGCAAGGAACCCGTGTGGCGATCCAAGGATTCGGAGCTGTGGGGCAGGCCGCGGCTCAACGTATGGATGCTTTGGGATACTCCGTGGTGGCCGTCTCGACTGCTGAAGGGTCATTAGCCGATGTGAAGGGTATGGACGTCGCGACTTTGGTGGAGCATAGGAGAAGAGTCGGGGACGGGTTCATCTCAGATTTCCCGGAATATCTGGTGCCTCACGGCAGTGAGCTGTTCACTGAAGCAGAGATCCTCATACCTGCTGCCGTGGAGAATGTCCTCGACAGCAGCAACGTAGATCGCATACGTGCCGTGCTCGTCGTCGAGGCAGCCAATCTTCCCGTGGAGACGCACGCACAGCAGATGCTCTTCGAGCAGGGCGTCACCGTTGTGCCGGACTTCCTGGCGAATGCTGGTGGGGTCATCGGTGCGGCCTACGCCATGGATGCGAGACATTCTCCGTTTCGACTGGACCCGGAGGCGATCTTTGAAAAGGTCAGAGAGAAGCTGCGAACCAATGTTGCCGCATGTCTGGATATGTCCCAGGAGTCCGGTATCACGCCCCATGAGGCAGGTCGGACGGCAGCTCGGGGCAGAATTCTATCCGCCATGCGAATTCGTGATGGGAAAAGTGAGTAATTCCTTCAGCGGATGGAATGGATAAAGGGATCGTCCTGCTTCTCACCGGCTGAACGCGCAGGTCAGGTTAGTTCCTCCGCGGCTTGACCGCAGCTTCCTGGGTATCGGCAGAGTAATGTCTACTAGAACGATGCTGTCGATGCTGCGCGACTGTCCCTGACGTATTGAGGGGACGGGAGTCATGCGCACCAGGATGTGAGGCCCCGATGTCGCTGCTGCCCCTGCTCGCGGTGATCGCTGCCGCTGTGCTGGTCGGCACGGTGCTTCAGCGGCTTTCCGGTTCAGGGGTGGGGCTCGTCGTCGCGCCCGTGCTCACCATCATCATCGGGCCGGGACTCGGAGTGCTCATCACCAATATGACCACCACGGTCTCCGGCTTCCTCATCATGCTCGCAGTGCTGCCGCGCATCGATTGGCGGCGCTACCGGATGGTGGGGCTCTTCGCGGTGGTCGGTGCCGTACCGGGGGCGTGGCTCGTCGGTCAGCTCTCCTCCGGCTGGCTGGCCATCATCCTGGCCGCACTGGTGCTCTGCGCGCTCGGGCTGACCATCGGCCTGCCGCGGCTTCCCCGCTGGGATGGGCGGATCTCCGGGGTCATCGCCGGCACTCTCGGCGGGTTCTTCAATACCACCTCAGGCGTGGCGGCGCCGGTGATGGTGATCTACTCGCGGGTCTCCGACTGGAGCCCCACCAGCTTCGCGGCGACGATGCAGCCGATCTTCCTCACCATGGGTGCGGCCTCCGTCATCACCAAGCTCAGCTTCGGCAGCGTGGACCTCGACGGTGATCTTCCGGTCGATCTCTGGGTACTCTTTCCGCTGGTCATCGGCAGCGTGCTGATCGGCATCGCCGTCGGAGGGCTGCTCTCGAAGCTGGTCACCCCCCACGGTGCCCGGCGCATGGCGATGACGCTCGCCACCCTCGGGGCACTCGGTGCCTTGATCCGCGGCGTGATTGAAGTGACCGCCTGACCAGAACTGCGAGGGGAATCCCGTGCGACGGTGAGGACTCCCGTGAGCCTCAGGCGTTGCGGGCGGAGCTCTCCGAGGCCAGCGCCGGAGCCGAGACGAGGTCATCGGCCTCGATGTCGATGCCGACCTCCTCCTCACGCATCCCCTGCTCGCGGGCCACCAGACGGCGGGCGCCCTGGTGGTTCGTCGCCCACGCACCCAGTGACACAGCCGCCCAACCGATCGCCACACCGGCGATGTTGTCGATCATGTAGTGCCAGCCGAAGTACAGGGTGGCGACGAAGGTCATCCCGAAGAATGCCCAGGCCACCCAGCGGACCAGGCGGTGCTGGTTGGTGCGGTGCATGAACAGCGCGGCCGCGAAGGTCACCGACACGTGCAGTGAGGCGAAGGCCGCCACACCGTGGATCACGTCACTGGTGGCCGGATCCGCCAGAAACTCCAAGCGGTTGTTCATCAACGCCGACTGCAGACTGCTCACGCTGGTGTCAGGCAACTGCGCGTAGAGATCCGGACGGGCGTAGATGGGGCCCAGTGCGGGCATGATGTAGTAGCTGATGGTCCCAAGGACCCAGTTCAGGCTCAACGTCGTCGCGTACCAGGCACCGACGGTCAGGTCCCGGCTGAGCACCAGGAAGACACCCAGAGTGATGGGGATCAGCGGCAGGTAGGCCACATAGATGAAGGACAGGACCTCCGCGGTGAGGTCCATGCCGAAGATGTTGTGCAGGATGATGGCCGGATCTGTGCCGCCGAACATCCAGCGGTCGAGCTCGAGCAGTTCGTGGTCGTAGAGAGTGCCTTCGCGGTAGACCGGCAGCACGCTCTTCAAGTTGCGGTAGCCGACGTAGCAGACGTAGAAAGTCGCCAGACCGGTGGCGATGTAGAGGACCCGGCGCAGGTTCCATTCATGGCGGACCACTTCCACCACACCCTGCGGGATCTGCTTCCATCCGCAGCGGCGCACGGCCGCGGGCAGGATACCCAGGGCGAACATCAGCAGGGCAAGCAGAGGCAGCCGAATGTAGGCCGGGCCGAGGAACCCTTCCGGGTCCCGCAGCGGCACTTCGAGGGCAAGGGAGCCTACGGCTGCGACCATGCCGATGAGGAGGGAGACGCCGACGATGAACGTGTACGGCCACTGCCGAGCAAACTTCATCTGTCAAGTATATGACGATCAGGTGTCAGATGAGTGAATCATCTGGCGAAATCCTGCCCGTGGCGGGTTCTGCACTCCTTGGGCGATCTTCTTGAGCACCCCTCTTGTGAACCGCTGACCTGGGATTTCTTGTGTTTAGGGGCGATCGAGAAGAGGTCCGGCATCGTCGATATGGAATCGATCACAGGTGAACAGAAAGTGTCCAACCCTGACCCCTGGGAGGTGACGCAGACGGCCGATAGGGTGGTGACCAGGGCCGATAGCCCGCTGTCTGCAGGTGATGCGTCATGCATGTCATGGATGCGCAGCCGGACCACGAGGCAGCCACCCCTAGGCAGGATCACGATGGAGGACCACGATGGCCGAGAAGACTCCGCACCAGAACCTCACCTTCCCCGTTGCCGACGGTGAGGCCCACGGCTACCTGGCCGTCCCCGACTCCGGTTCCGGGCCCGGCGTCATCGTCATCCAGGAGTGGTGGGGACTCACCGACCACATCAAGGACGTGGCAGACCGGCTGGCCGCCGAAGGGTTCGTCGCCCTGGCACCAGACCTCTACGGCGGGTGGATCACCCACGACGGCGAGGAAGCCGGTGAGATGATGAGCAACCTGCCCGCCGCAGAAGGCGCCCAGAAACTGGCCGGCGCCGTGGACCACCTGCTGGCCCGCGAGGAGGTCACCTCCTCCACGCTCGGGGCCATCGGCTTCTGCATGGGCGGTGGGTTCGTCCTCGCCCTGGCCGCCCAGCAGGGCGAGAAGATCTCTGCGGCCGTGCCGTTCTACGGCGTCGGACAGGCTGTGCCGCAGACCTACACCGGTGTGCGCGCCGCCGTGCAGGGTCACTACGCCGAGCAGGACGAGATGTACCCGGTGGAGCAGGCCGCAGCCCAGGAGCAGCAGATCCGCGAAGAATCCGGGGCACCGGTGGAGTTCTTCTACTACGACGCTGGCCACGCCTTCCACAACGACGAGAACCTGATCGGCACCTACGACCCCGAGCTGGCTCAGCTGGCCTGGGGCCGTGCCGTGGACTTCCTCAGGTCGAAGGTCTCCTGAGATGAGCCCGGGCGACTCCGCGCCGTCGACCGGTGCGGAGGGTGCCCCGTCCCTGCTGCGCCTCGGTGCCCTGCTCGGGGCCGTCCCCGACCGCTGGGTGGCCCGCTGGCATCAGCGCCACCCGGATATCCGGTTGCAGCTCGACTACTTCGAGGAGACCGGGCAGCTGGAGCGCATCCGGAGCGGCGCCGTCGACATCGGATATCTGCGTGTTCGCGCCGACGAGGGTCCTGTGGTGAACACCGAGGTGTTCCACCGCGTGTGGCTCTACCGGGAGGACGCTGTGGTCTGCGCGGCGGCCGAGCACTGGATCGCCGCCGCGGAAGACGCGGTGACCTGGGAGGACGTGGCGGAGGAGACCTTCTTAGACCCGGCCGAGGTGGCTGCCTGGTCCCCGCCCAGCGATACACGAGCCACGGAACGGCAGAGTATGGAGGTGGTGGCCTCCGGCGCAGGGCTGCTGGTGCTGCCGCGGTCCGTGGCGCGGGCACTGGCCCGCAAGGATGTCGTCATCCGAGGCCTGGAGGACCACCCGGGCTTCGACGTCGGGCTCTGTTGGTTGCGGGAACGCGACGACGAGGTGATCCAGGAGTTCATCGGCGTGACCCGAGGCCGCCGGGCCGAATCCACCCGCAGCACGATGGACAACGCCGGAGACCGGCCCCGTGGCCAGGGTCGAGGTGCAACTGCAGGGGCACGGCGAAGGCGGGAAAGCCCGCGGGACAGCGGGCTCCGCGCGGCCACCGGGGACGTCCGGGCCGAGGCGGGCCGTCGTCGAGATCCCGGCCGACGGGGAAATCCCGGCCGACGGGGAAATCCCGACGTCGGCGCTGAACTCATGCCGTGGGACCGGTGCCGTTGAACCGGTGCCGTTGGACCGTCGCCGCACCCGTGGGGCGACACCCGTGCGGCCTGCGGGTCATCAGCATGGAACTGGGCATTTTGACCTCGCCTGCGGGAACGCGCGAAGCTTCTGAGCATGGTCTCCTCGCCCAGAACCCGTGCCGCCGCTGACGCCTCTCCCCGCAGTGCAACGCTCGCCGTCACCATCTTCCCGCTACTGATCCTCGGCGGCGCGGTCGCCGCGCTGCTCGCTCCCGCCGCCTTCGCCCCGCTCGGTGCCGGAGTGACCTACGCGCTCATGGTCATCATGTTCGGCATGGGGCTGACCCTGACCCTGCCGGACTTCGCGCTGGTGCTGAAGCGCCCGCTCCCCGTGCTCGTCGGGATCCTGTTCCAGTACACCGCGATGCCGCTGCTGGCTCTGGGGATCGCGACACTGCTGCAGCTGCCTCCGAGGCTCGCGGCAGGCCTCGTCCTGGTGGGATGCGTGCCCGGAGGGACCTCGTCGAATGTGGTCACGTATCTGGCTCGCGGCGATGTGGCGCTCTCGGTCACGATGACCTCGATCTCCACACTGCTCTCTCCCCTGCTCACACCGGTGCTCACCCTGTGGCTGGCCGGACAGTTTCTCCCGGTGGAGGCCGGGGATATGGCGTGGAGCATCGTGCAGATCGTGCTGATCCCAGTCGTGGCAGGGCTGGTGTTGCGTCTGTTGCTGCCGCGGCTGATCGCCGCGATCCAACCCGTGCTGCCCTGGGTGTCAGTGTTCGGGATCACCTATGTGGTGCTCGCCGTCGTCGCCGGCTCCACGGATGTGCTTGCCTCGGCGGGCTGGCTGCTGATCCTCGGCGTAGTGCTGCACAACTGCCTGGGGTACGGGGTCGGCTACCTCGCTGGTCGGCTCACCGGCGCTGATGTCCCGGCGCGCCGTGCGATCTCTGTGGAGGTCGGGATGCAGAACTCGGGGCTTGCGGCCGGGCTCGGCGCGCAGTACATGACCCCGGAGTCGGCGTTGCCGGGAGCGATCTTCTCGGTGTGGCACAACATCTCGGGAGGACTGCTGGCCTCCTTCTGGGGCCGTCGTCGCACCTGAGCGGGCTCGGCTGAACTGAGCAGGCTTGTGGTGACCTGAGTGGGCGCGTGTGGTGATCTGAGTGGGTTTGGCTGACCTGCCCAGCCTCTGGTCCGGGTCCCGGAGCCGCGCACTCCTCGAGGGAGCAAAAATCCCCGCGACACGCCGATTTCTGGGACCAGGTTTTCTCCCTCGACGCGGGTTCCCGGACCACCCCTGATCGAGGGAGAGAAAATTGCCGTGACACGCCGGGCGGTGGTGCGAGATTTGCTCCATCGGTGGGGGTGTCGGGGGGTTCGGTTCGAACTGGCTGGTAGATCGGACTGGCAGATCAGGCTGACAGTTCAATCGGGCAGCTCAGGCCGGTAGATCAGACTGATAGATCAGGCAGTTCAGGCCGGGAGCTGGGAACGCAGGGCCTCGGCCGCTGCGCGCGTATCCGCGGCCTGAGTCACCGCACGCACCACCACGGCCCGCCACGCACCGGTGCCGGTGACCTGGCCGATATTGTCCGCGTCGATCCCGCCGATGGCGAAGAAGGGCTTTGACGGCTCGACGTCGACGGCTGCCCGCGGCAGCTCCAGGCCCACCGCCGCCCGGCCGGGCTTCGTGGGGGTCTCCCACACTGGACCGGTGCAGTAGTAGCTGATATCCGGATCCTCGGCGGCCGTCTGCACCTGCTCCAGCGTCCGGCAGGAGCGGCCGATCAGCACGTCACCACCAAGGATTCGCCGCGCCTGATCAGGGGAAAGATCCTCCTGGCCGATGTGGAAGACGTCTACCTCAGAGATCAGCGCGACGTCGGCGCGGTCATTGGCCGCAGAGAGCCCGCCATATTCATCGGCGACCTGCTTGAGCAGCCACAGCGCGGAGATCTCCGTCTGCACCGCGACCTGCTTATCCCGGACTTGGACGATATCCACGCCGCCGGTGTAGCAGTCCTCGAAGAACCGGCGCAGCCCGTCGAAATCCAACTCATCCACGGGCCCGGCCTCCGGGGCAGTGATGAACCGCTGCAGATCCGTGCACACATACAACCGGGAGGACATGAGCCGCTCCCGGCGCAGCTGACCGATGTGGGTGTGGTGCTCCGCGTGATCGCCTGTGCTCATGACGCCAGTGTAGTCAGCAAGTCCAGCGCGGAACTCATCATCCCAGGTCAACGGCCTGATCCGGGGTCGAACGGGTCTGCTCGGGAACCGCTCAGAGCCGTTTGACGATCTTCGCCGGATTTCCCACGGCGACGACGTCGGAAGGCAGATCCTTGGTCACCACGGCACCGGCTCCGACCACAGTCCGTGCTCCGATGCTGACCCCGGGCAGCACGATGACCCCGCCGCCGAGCCACACATCGTCGTCGATCGTGATCGGCTCAGCGCCTTCGACCCCTGACCTGCGTTCGGCGGCATCGAGCGGGTGCGTCGGCGTCAGCAGCTGGATGTTCGGACCCAGCTGGCAGCGTGCGCCGATCCGGATCGGCGCACAGTCCAACGCCGTGAGCCCGTTGTTGATGAACGTGCCGGAGCCGATGCTGATATTCCACCCATAGTCCACGGACAGTCCCGGCCGGACCTCGACGTCGTCGCCGACGTCACCGAAGAGCCGGGGCAGAAGCTGCCGGGCCGCCTGCTCATCAGTCACATAGGTGTGTGAATACTGCGCAGTCAGTGCCAGTGCGCTGCGATACTCCGCGTGGAGCTCGGCATCCGGAGTGTAGGGCTCTCCGGCGAGCATCCGCTGCTTAGCGGTCCTGGTGTCCTCTGGCCGGGCGTCATCGGTATACATCTCGGCAGTCCTCACGTTCCTCGGGCATCTCAGAGCATTTCAGCGGACGACTCAGCATGTCCAGGTCAGTCCGGTGCCCGTCCGTGATTCCTGGGTTGGGACCGGGTGCGCCGTCCATACTAGGAGGATGAGTGACGAATCAGTGATCAGTCCCGACCTCGCCCGCGCCGGCCGCGCCTTGGCCCAGGTCTCCGCGGCGGTGATCGCGGAGGCGGCGGGCCTTGAGCGCGACCAGGTCCGGGAGTTCGAGAAGCGGCGTCGGCCCCTCCACGACGAGCAGATCCGACGCCTGCAGGCCGCCCTGGAGCGGTTCGGTGTCGTCTTCGTGCCGGAGGATGAGGACCGCGGATACGGAGTGCGCCAGAAGTTCAACTCCAGGAAAGTGCGTCAGATCGAACGGTGGGAAGGCGAGGGCGGGCCCGTCGCCGAAGACGACATCTGAGCATGACCACGGTTCCCGGCTGACGGTCAGCCTCGGCTCCCCACCTGGACAGGCCCTGAGATTCTGCGGATCTCCCTGGATCTGCTGTTCTGCCCCGTGTGTTAGCGTTCCGGCGCGCCGCGAATCCCATGCGCAAGACCACAGGGAGGACCCCACGTGTCGAAGAAGCTGATCACATCGCTGGCACTCACCGCCGCCATGGTGGGCCTGGCCGCCTGTTCCGAGGCCCCGGAGGACGAGGCCGCCGACGCCCAGGACCAAGGTACAGAAGAAGGTGAGATGCCCGAGCAGGAGATGCCCGAACCTGATCTCGAGGACATCCCCGACGTCGTCGCTGAGGTCGAAGGTGAGGAGATCACCGGTGACCAGTTCCGCATGATGTACGAGTCGCAGTTCCAGCAGGCGGCGATGCAGTCCCAGATGGCCGGTGAGGAGATCGACCAGGACGCGCTGAAGGACGAGACGCTGGAGTCGATGGTCGGTGCCCAGCTGCTGGTCGCCTATGCGCAGGAGGAGGGCTACGAGGCCTCCGATGAGGAGATCGACGAGCTGCTGGAGCAGACCGCCGAGAGCTCCGGGGCGGAATCCGTCGACGAGATGCTCGAATCCATCGGTGAGGACGGGCCCTCCGAGGAGGAGATGCGCGCCGACGCCGCTGACCAGGTGCTGATCAATCAGGTGGTCGAGGAGATCGACGTCGAGGATCCCTCCGACGAGGAGATCCAGGAGCTCTACGACCAGCAGTACGGCCAGATGCAGCAGGAGGCTGAAGCCTCGGAAGAGGACTCTGATGAGGAGTCCGGTGACTCCGGCGGCACCGAGATCGGTGAGGGTCCGGTGGCTCCTGAGGAGGACTCCGAGGAGGAGTCAGGCGCTGAAGATCAGGCCGAGGCTGAGCAGCCCGAGGTGCCCGAGCTGGAGGAGGTCCGCGACGACCTCGAACAGAGCCTGATCCAGCAGAAGCAGTCTGAGGCCGTGATGGAGAAGGTCGAGGAGCTGCGCGAGGACGCCGACGTCGAGACCCACCTCTGAGGAGGCTGCGCTAGCGCCCTGACATGGCACGCCGACCGGCGGCGAATGCCTGATCCGCGAGGACGGAACTGTGGACGAACAGCGTGGGACTTTGCGCCGCTGCCCGATACTCCCTACTGTGAGCTGTGGCACACAGTAGACAGCACACAGTAGGCAGCAGGGAGGCGGACCGATGGCGACGTACGGGTGGATCGGACTGGGCAACATGGGCGCGCCGATGACGGCGAACCTCACCGCGGCGGGGCACACCGTGCGGGGTTTCGATCTCGACGCCGCAGCGATGGCCGAGGCGGAAGCGGGCGGTGTGACGCCGGTGGGCAGTGTGGCGGAGGCCGTGCAGGGCGCCGACGTCGTCTTCACCATGTTGCCCAAGGGTGACCATGTGCGGGCCGTCTTCGGCGGAGACGAGGGCATCTGGGCCCACGCGGACACCGGGACTCTGCTGATCGACAGCTCCACCGTCGACGTCGAGACCTCCCAGTTCTGCCACGACGAGTCAGCCCGCCGTGGGTTCCGGTTCGTCGACGCGCCGGTCTCCGGAGGGATCTCCGGTGCGGCGGCCGCGACGCTGGCGTTCATGGTCGGTGGGGAGTCCGAGGCCGTGGAGGCGGCCGCCGCTTTCATCGAGCCGATGTCGGGCAAGACCATTGCGGCCGGGGGAGCGACCACCGGTATCTCCGCGAAGATCTGCAACAACATGATGCTCTTCATCGATCTGATGGCAGCTGCCGAAGGGTCCCAGCTGGCTGACCGGCTGGGCTTGGACCCGAAGGTGTTCTGGGAGATCGCCTCGGTCTCCTCCGGCCGTTCCTGGGCGCAGCAGACCTGGTATCCGGTGCCCGGGATCATCGATTCGGCAGCGGCGAACAACAACTACGACGCCACATTCCGTGCTGACCTCGCCTTGAAAGATGTGACGCTTGCCCTCGACGCCGGGGAGCTCACCGGGGTGACCCTGGAGGCCGCGCAGCTGGCCCAGGGCCGGTTCCGCCGCCTCGTCGACGACGGACTGGCGGACAGGGACTGCTCCCTGATCTCGAAGTACGTCTCCCCGGACGGGACGGCTCCCGGATATGAGGGCGTCGGGACCGTCACTCCTATGCGCGACGCGGGGTGATGGCGTGGCGCTCGGCCTCGTCGGGATCCTCGTCTCACTGATCCTGCTCATCACCCTGGCGTATCGGGGTGTGACCATCGTCCTCGCAGCGCCCATTTCTGCGCTGGTCGCTCTTCTGTTCTCCGGTGCTCCGATCCTGGCGAACTACACCGAAGTGTTCATGCCGGCCTTGGCGAACTTCATCGGGCAGTATTTCCCGATGTTCCTCACCGGGGCGATCTTCGGGCGTCTGATGACGATGGCGGGATACGCCCGGGACATCGCCCAGACCATCACTCGCTGGCTAGGGCCGAAGCGAGCCATCCTCGCCACGGTGCTGACCACGGCACTGCTGACCTACGGCGGGATCAGTGTCTTCGTCGTCGTCTTCGTGATGTTTCCCCTGGCGCGCGAGTTGTTCCGTCAGGCGGATATTCCACGGCGGCTCATTCCCGGCGCCATCGCGTTGGGGGCGCTGACATTCACCATGACAGCGATACCGGGTTCGCCTCAGGTGCAGAACATCATTCCCGGGCAGGCTTTCCAGACGAACACCTTCGCGGCACCAGGGTTGGGCATTCTCGGAGGCACACTCATCTTCCTTCTCGGGATGGTGTGGTTGGAGTTCCGGAAGCGGCAACTGGCCCGCCGCGGGGAGAGCTTTTCTGATCCGACAGTGGCTGAGCGCCGATCGGGAAGCCTGGTGAGTGTGGGGTCGGCGTCCGGTGGCTCGGATTCTGGTACGACGGCATCCTCGGAGCCTGCCGCCACGTCCTCGGAGACCGTCAAGACATCGGAAGCCGTCAACACACCGGAGACCGTCAACACACCGGAGCCTGCGCACACTGACCCAGAGGCTGCGGAGCGGACCTTGGTGCCGCCCAACCACGTGGTCCCGTTCATCCCGGTGCTGCTCGTCTTCGTGGTGAACTTCGGCTGCATCATGTGGCTCTTCCCCTCGATGGACTGGGGTCACCTGCAGGATGAGCAATACGGTGGGATCACCCTCGACGACAGGCAGGGTATCTGGGCCGTGCTGTGTGCCCTGCTCACCGCGATCCTCAGCATCCTGGCGCTGAACAGCTCCCGGATACGCACCCTGATCCGTGGGCTGGCGGATGGCGCGAAGAATGCGATGATGCCGATCTTCAACACCGCCTCAGAAGTCGGCTACGGAGCGGTGATCGCTTCGCTCGCGGCCTTCGTCATCATCCGTGACGGGATCTTCGCCGTCTCGGATAACGCTCTGGTGGCTTCGGCGTTGTCCACGTCTGTGATCGCTGGTGTGACCGGCTCTGCCTCGGGCGGTATGACCATCGCGCTGAACGCGCTGGGCGAGGATCTGCGGGCACTCGCCGCTGATCAGGGGATCAGCATGGAGGTGATGCACCGCATCACCGCGATGGCTTCCGGTGGTCTGGATTCCCTGCCGCATAACGGTGCAGTGATCACGCTGATCATCGTCTGCGGAATGACTCACCGTGAGGCGTATAAGGACGTCGGAGTGATCTCACTCGTGATCCCGGTGGCCGTCACCATTGTGCTCATCGCCGTGGCGCTGACGTTTGGTGTCTTCTGAGGTCGGCGTTCAGAGTTCCTGAGCGGTCTCCTGGAGATCTGCCTGCTCAGACTCCCACGGGGTGTGGATGGAGTCAGTGGTGAGATCGGCTACTGAAGCGGCTCCCATGAGCATCATCGAGACCCGGATCTCCTGTGCCAGCAGCTCGATGACGCGCTCCACCCCTTCGCGCCCGCCGGCCATGAGGCCGTACAGGTACGCTCGTCCGACCATTGTGAAGTCGGCCCCCAGTGCCAGTGCCGTGATGATGTCGTTTCCTGACATGAGTCCGGAATCGTAGATCAGCGGCACTTCGGGTCCCAGGGTGGAGCGGATCTGCGCCAAGGCGTGCAGCGGCACCGGCGCGCGGTCCAGCTGACGGCCACCGTGACTGGAGATCACCAGCCCGTCGGCCCCGGACTGGAGAGAACGACGGGCGTCCTCCACGGTGAGTACTCCCTTGACGAACAGCTGCCCGGGCCACACGCTGCGGATCCATTGCAGATCCTCCAGATTCAGCGTCGGATCGAACATCGCATTGATCAGGCTCGGCAGGTCCTGTGCCGTATCCGAGAGCGAGGCGAAGGTCAGCGGATCAGTGGTCAGGAAGTTGAACCACCACTCGGGACGGTAGGAGGCGTCAAGCAGGGTCTTAGCACTCAGCCGCGGCGGAATGGTCATCCCGTTACGGGCATCTCGCAGGCGCTGGCCGGCAACCGGGGTGTCCACAGTGACCAGCAGCGTGTCGAACCCGTTCTCCCACGCGCGCTGCAGCAGATCCTCCGAGGCGGCCCGATCCCGCCAGAGGTAAAGCTGGAACCACCGGCGGCCCGCGCCGGATGTATCGGCGACCTCCTCGACTGAGCGGGTGCCCATCGTCGACAGCGAGAAGGGGATGCCGTGCGCGGTGGCCGCTGCGGCCCCGGCGTCTTCCCCTTCGGCGTGCATGAATCGGGTGAACCCCGTCGGGGCGATGCCGAAGGGCAGCGCAGAGCGGCCGCCGGCGATCTCCACGGAGGTGTCCACCTCGTCGACCCCGCTGAGCATCCGCGGCAGCAGCTGACACCCCTGCAGCGCCTTGCGGGTGCGCCGAGCAGTCAGCTCATCGACAGCGGCTCCGTCCACATAGTCGAAAGCCGGCTGCGGAGTTCTGCGCTGGGCGATACGGCGTAGGTCATGGACATCAGCAGCCCGGCCCAGGCGTGCGGCACGGCGGTTGAGGGTGATGCGCTGGAACTGCAGGAGCGAGCGGAGCTCAGCGGGCTGAGGCAGACGACGTGTCAAGGGCATATGCCGGAATGCATCCTTTCGAAGGGTCGGTCTCGATCCAGTCTCGATACAGCGAGTGTCACTGGTGACGGGGGAGGGCGCGGCCCCAGAAGATGGCGACCGCGGAGACCAGGCAAGCGGCGGAGACCACGACGGCAGCGGCGATGACCGCACCGTCGAAGAGTTCGATGATCCACGCCAGAGTCAACGGGGTCAACCCGGCGATGATGGCCCCGTTCATCTCACGGGTCAGCGCGATGCCGCTGTACCGCTCCCGTGCCGGGAACAGGCTCGCGAGGAAGGCGCCCTGCCCGCCGGCGGTCATGGCGATGACCACGCCGTAGCCGAAGGCGATGGTGGCACCGGCGAGCAGCGCGTCACCGCCGGAGAGTGCGGCGAAGAGCGGGAACGCGAAGACCACGCCTAACGCTGAGCCGATGCCGAAGACCCGCCCGGCGCCGATTCGGTCAGAGGCCCAGCCGCCCAGCGGGGTGCCGATGACGCCGAAGAGGGTACCGATGGTGACCGCTGCCAGCGCAGTGCTCCGTTCCAGGCCGACGGCCTCCGAAGTCATCAGTGATAGCGCGAAGACTGCCATCGCATAGTTCAATGCGTTGTGCCCGGTCATGGAGAGGAAGCCCAGAGCCAGCGGGGTCTTCTGGGTGCGGAACAGCTCGGCGGCGGGGACTTTCTGCCGGTCGCCGCGCTGCCGGGCGCGTTCCAGCGCCTCGACGTATTCCGGGGTCTCCTCCAAATGCCGACGGATGAACACCGCCAGCAGGAAGAGCACCACAGAGGCTAGGAACGGCAGGCGCCAGGCCCAGTCCAGCAGGATCTCATCACCGAGGGAGGAGACCAGGAGGAAGGCTCCGGTCGCTAAGGCCATACCTGCCGGGGGAGTGGCCAGTACGAAAGAGGTGAGCAGCCCGCGCTGCCGAGCCGGGGCGAACTCGGCGACGATCGTCATGGCTCCGGCGAGCTCGGCACCGGCGCCCATGCCCTGGATGAGCCGGAAGAGCACCAGCAGGATGGGTGCCGCCAGCCCGATGGTCGCCGTGGTGGGCAGCAGCCCGATGGCGACGGTGGCGATACCCATCAGCAGGATGGTCAGCATCATCGCCGGACGTCTGCCGTAGCGGTCTCCCAGGTGCCCGATGAGCACGCCACCGAGTGGACGGGCGATGAAGCCGACGGCGAAGGTGGCGAAGGCCGCGAGGGTGGCTCCGGCGCCGACGTCGGCGAAGAACAGCGGGGCGATGACCAGCCCCGCGGCGGCACCGTAGAGGGCGTAGTCGTACCACTCGATGAGGGTGCCGGTGACGGCGGCGAAGAGGGCGCGGCGTCCTTCGGGGGACATCTTCTCCGGGGGTGGCGTGCGTGATTCCGCCACCGGTGGTGTGGGCGTGGCGGCACTGAGGTGTCCGGCGTGCCGGTCGGGAGAGGTTCCCTCCGATGAAGTACTCATGAAATATCTTTCTAGCATACTGTGATACACTTCACAAGTGTCATCTGTGCGCCGCGCCCCTTCCCTGACGGATCGTCATACCGCAGAGCTGCGCAGAATGATCCTCACCGGTGAACTGAGCCCCGGTGAAGTCGTGGTGGAACCTCGGCTGGCGGAACATTTCGCCTCATCCAAGACGCCGGTGCGTGAAGCGCTGAAGCGACTCGCAGATGAGGGACTGATTTCAGTGCTGCCCAAGAAAGGGTACTTGGTCCGGCCGATGACTCCGCATGATCTGGCCGAAGTACTCGACATGCGCATGCTGCTGGAACCGCATGCCGCAGCAGAGGCGGCACGACGGGCTGAGGGGGCCGCCGTCGAGCGTCTGCGTGATCATCTGCAGCGCCAGGATGACGTGGGTGAGGACGACGGGCCGCTGGGCCGGACTCAGCAGGCCCGCCACTTCCATGCTGAGATTGCGCGTGCTTCACGGAACAGCCGGTTGGAGGCCAGCCTGCAGCGCTGCTTCGAGGAGATGGTCCGAGCCCATCATGTGCTGCCGGAGTTGCGCGAACATCTGGAGCTGCCCGATGAGATGCGCGAGCACGAGGAGATCCTGACGGCGATCGCTCAAGGGCGTCCGGGGCAGGCGGAGACGGCGATGCGCGAGCACCTGCGCACGATCCACGGCTCGATCAGCGCTCGGATGGCAGAATCATCGTCCCTGTGGCGGCAGTGAACGGCCCCAGAGCCTGGTATCCTCGTACAGCGGCCGGTCATGAGGCCGCAATGCGGATGTAGCTTAATGGTAAAGCTTCGGCTTCCCAAGCCGACGACGCGGGTTCGATTCCCGTCATCCGCTCCATTGTCCTGTCTCAGGACATGTGAACGCCCCCGAACCCACGGTTCGGGGGCGTTCTTCGTTTCTGGGGTCATTGGGGTTGGTAGGTCCTGGTGGGGTCGATGGTGAGGCGTCGGAGGATCTCGCCGGTGGTGATGGCGATGATGGTGACCTCGTAGTCCTGGACGAGCATTCTCACGCGGGTTCGGGCGTGGGTTCGGCCCACGCCGATCTTGAACATGTGGGAGTCGATTCGCAGGGTGACCTTGCCTGATGAGTCGATGCGGTCTTCGCGTATGCGGTGCTGGGAGCGGGGATCGCCGCCGGGGGTGGCCTTGGCCAGGCTGGCGTAGGCGGTTGCTGGGGTCTGGCGGCCCAGGGCGCTGTGGGGTCGGTGGTTGTTGTAGTGGTCTCGGAAGGTGTCTAGCTGGGTCTGGAGTTCCTCGATGTTGCGTGCTCGGGGCCGTGTGGCCAGGTGCTTCTTCAATGTCTGTTGGAAGCGTTCGACTTTGCCCTGGGTCTGGGGATGGTTGCCGCGACCGTTCTTCTGCTCGATGCCCAGGCGGGCGAGTTCGCGTTCGAATAGGTTGCGGCCGCCGCGGAAGCGGGCGGTGTAGACCATGCCGTTGTCGGTCAGCGTGGAGGCCGGGGTGCCGTGACGGCGGCGTGCTGCAGCGAACTGTTCGGTGATGGTGACCACGCTGATCCTGCGGTGGGCGGTGATGGCGAGGGCGTAGCGGGAGTAGTCGTCCAGGAAGGTCAGGACTTCAACGGTCGCGCCGCGGGTGCGGACGTGGGTGATGTCGGACTGCCAGGTCTGGTTGGGCAGGTCAGCGGCGAATCTGGTGTAGCTGGAGCGGGGGCGTTTCTTCGGTGTGGGGATGGTCAGGCCCTGTCGGGACAGAGTCCGCCAGATGGTGGAGACCGAGACGTCGATTCCTTGTGTGAGCAGCAGGGTGTGCAGGGTCTGGGGGCCGGCGTCGTGGCCCTTGGCGGTGAGGTCTCGGCGCAGCTCGCTGATCGCTTCGATGGTGGCAGGGTCTATTGCGCCGGGGCTGTTGTGGGGTCGGCGGGAGCGGGGTGTGAATGCGGGTTCACCTTCGCGGACCCACCGGCAGTACCAGCGGGAGGCTGTGGAACGCGAGATGCCGTAACGGCGTGCCGCCTCTGCTGCCGTCAGGTCTTCCTGCACCATCGCCGTGGTCACTACACGTCGTCGCTCGTCCATCCACAAGCGTAGGCGTGCAGATGTCCTGAGACACCCCCGTGCAGATGTCCTGAGACTTCACACCGTCATCCGCTCCATTCACTCCGGCTGCAACCACGCCGCTGCCGTCGCGACGATCTGCTCCGGGGTACCGGCGACGTCGAAGACCTTCCCTTCACCCGGTTCCAGCGGTTCCAATGCGGCGAACTGGCTCTCCAGCAGACTTGACGGCATAAAGTGCCCGCTGCGCACCGCCAGCCTCGCCGAGAGCACCTCCATCGAACCGTGCAGGTGGACGAACACCGCCCCCGGTGCACCGTCACGGATCAGATCGCGGTAGGAGCGCTTCAGCGCGCTGCAGGCGACGACCAACGGTGCCTCCTGGGATCCGAGACGCAGCTGCTCGGCGATCTCACGCAGCCACGGCAGCCGGTCGTCATCGTCGAGAGGTTGACCGGCAGACATCTTCTCGATGTTCGCCGGCGGATGCAGGGTGTCCCCATCGAGGAAGTCACCGCCCAGCTCCTCAGCCAGCAGCTCTCCGACGGTGCTCTTTCCACAGCCGGAGACACCCATCACCACCACACGCAGCGGGCCCATGCCTGAGCTCATACCAGCGACTCCGCCCCGTAGAGGACGAGCACCATGGCGAAACCGACCACTGACTGCAGCGTCTGCTGCATGGTCCACACCTTCAACGTGGTCTTCACGTCCATATCCATGAGCCGCCCCACCAGCCAGAATCCGGAGTCGTTGACGTGGGAGGCGATCACCGATCCGGCGGCAGTGGCCAGCACGATGCAGGCCACCTGCACGTCATTGAAGTCACCGTTGATCACTGCCGGGGCGGCCAGCCCGGAGGCAGTGACGAGGGCGACCGTCGCCGAACCCTGAGCCAGGCGGAGTGCCGCGGCGATCAGGTATGCGGCGAAGATGACCGGCATACCGGTGTCGGCGAGCGAATCGGCGATCGCCTCACCGATGCCGGAGGCGCGCAGCACACCGCCGAACATGCCGCCGGCGCCGGTGATCAGGATGACCGAGGCCACCGGCCCCAGCGAGGAGTCGACCAGCTTCTCCAGGGCGGTACCCTGCTCGCCGCGGCGATAACCCAGCACCACCATGGCGAGCAGGAGCGTGATCAGCAGAGCAATGGGCGTGTTGCCCAAGAACATCAGTGCCTGGATCCAGAGGTCCCCGTCGTCGACCACACCGGCGGCGGCCAGAGTGTTGAACCCGGTGTTCAGTAGGATCAGGAACATCGGGGTCAGCAGCAGGGCGACGATGGTCAGGACCCGGGGCGGGTTCTTCGGCTGGTCCTCATCGGCGTCACCGAAGAGCGCGGGTACCGGAATCGGGAAACGACCTCCGACGAACAGTCCCCACATGTACCCAGCGATGTACCACAGGGGGTAGGCGATGATCAGCCCGACCAGCAGGACCAGGCCGATATGCGCCTCATAGAACTCCGAGGCGGCCACCGGACCCGGGTGCGGGGGCAGGAAGACGTGCATGACCGAGAACGCCGCGGCGGCGGGAATCCCAAACCGCAGCACCGAGCCTTCGGAGACCCGCCGGGCGACGGCGAAGACGATCGGCAGCATCATCACCAGACCGGCGTCGAAGAACATCGGTAGACCCAGCAGCAACGAGGCGATGCCCAACGCGTAGGGAGCCTTCTTCTCACCGAAAGTGCTGATCAAGCGGTCAGCCAGGGCTTTGGCGCCCCCGGAGTGCTCGACGAGACGGCCCAGCATGGCGCCGAGTGCGACGAGCAGGGCGACCCCAGCCAACGTGGAGCCGAAGCCGTCGGTGAGCACGTCGATGACTTGGTCGGTCGGCACCCCGGCGACGACGGCGGTGAGCACCGATATCAGGATGAGCGCGATGAAGGCGTGCACCCGGAAGACGATGATCAGCACCAGCAGCAGGGCCACTGACCCGACGGCGATACCCAGCAGCGGCGCCGTCCCCAGCGTCTGTGTCCAATCCTCCATAGAGTCCCCTCTGTGATTGGTGATGTGTGCTGACACACATTCGGCACGCAGATTGTCGCACAATCCGCGGTACAGGTGACTGGTCAGTAGCTTGCGTGTCGCACAGGGACCCGCACCGTCGTCGTCACCGCGGTCACGCTGGGAATGCGCGGGGTGGAACTGAAGCCGAAGCGCGTGGGCGGAAAGACATCGCTGAGCCCTCCCATCTCGGCTCCCGCCCACCGCGCCTCGGAGATCACCAGGTGGTGCAGGTCCGTGGCGGTGTACCACTCGAGACGGTCATTGCCGGCCGAACCCAGGGTACGGACACCGGGCATCAGGTGCCGGGCGATCCTGTCAGTGAGCCGCGCCGTCGTCAGCGACCTGGCCAGGGGGCCGGGGATCGCGCGGAAAAGATGCCCCAGGGACGCCCGCCCTCCGACGGTGAACCGCCAGCTCAACGGCCCGGCCAGGAGCTCCCACGTGGAGCCGCGGCCGGTACCGGTGCGGGTCAGGGCGACGTCGACGAGACGCACCTCGTCGAACCGATACGTGGTGGAGACGAACTCAGCCACCCAGCTGTCCGGGGCCAGCAGCGTGCGGTGGCCATCAGCGGACTCCACCATGACGTCGGCGAAAGGGCCGTGCGGGGTCCGCGACCAGCAGCCCAGCACCAGACGGGTGCCCGAGGCGGTGCCTGCGCCGACGATATGACCATCGAAGCGCAGGTCGGTGCGGGGGCTCATGGACGGATCCTACCGAGTAGGCCCGGGATCGTGGGCGACAAGTCCCACGTTGTCCTGCCATGCGGTGTCACCGAATACGGTGCCTCGGATCCCCGTTCGGTGCATGCAGACCCTGGGAGACGTACTCCGAGATCGCCACCAGCGAGAGGTCAGCTGGTCGATGACCACGCGGGCGAAGCGCCGTCATACGCCGACATCTGTATGTCATTGGCAGAGGATGGGTCACGAACAGCCGCATGAAAGGTCGGCAGGTGCCACTGCGACGGCTCCGATGATGTGTGCCGTGTGTGGTTTTGCCCACTGACATTCGGTGATCAGTCCAAACTCAGGGTCCACGTGGGAGGGCATGCGGGAGAAACCCGTCGGATCGAGGATGTAGACAACACCGGGGGACAGGCGCGGCCGTCCGTCGAGGTCACGGTCGAAGTCGAGCATGATCCGTCGCTGTGCCGGTGTTCCTGCCGTCGCGCCGGGGTAGAAGCAGGCGCTACGAAAGTGCCGAGACGACTCATCGCGCACGGCGTAAGCGATCGCCCAGGTTGGATCCTCCGTCGCGAACACTGCAGTCTGCTTCGAGTAGTCGTCTGCGCTGAGGTCGAACGGCGTTCGCGGCTCCAACTGGTTAAGTCCGGCTGTGCGCGAGCCGTGCAGCAGCGCGCCGTCGGATGCGGCGTCCGCGAGGCGGTGCCACCGGTCGGTACCGGATGTGGGCGCCGGCGTCGGGGGACACTTCCAGGACATGGGACGAGACTACTGAATTGGGCCGCCGCCGTCCGGATGTCAGTGCCGTGGGGGCTTCTCTCCGGTTTCACTGACTTCGTCGCCCTGTGACCGAATCCGCTCGATATCCCCGACGAACGACTGAGCGAGGTGCCTCGTATTCGGTACCGTCGGCGGCGGTACCCACCACCGGGTGGCAGAGAGGACCCCTCAGAGTTGGCTGCGTCCGCATGGTCCTGCTCGGCACTGTCAGGCTCTGCGGTGCCTTGACCGACACCACTAGACTGGAGGGCGGACAGATTTCCGTGGGAGCCCGGGGCGGCCGGGCTGAGAGGGCGAATCCGCCGACCACTCGGACTCGATGCGGCTAGGGCGCGGACCTGAACCGTCGTGAGGAGGAAGCCATGCACGTCGCAGTCGTCGGCGCCGGCATCATCGGTCTCCTCACCGCCTGGCAGCTCACCCGCCAGGACCATCACGTCACTGTCATCGCCCCCGAGATCGGGCGTGAGGCCTCCTATGCCGCCGCCGGGATGCTCGCCCCGATCAGCGAGGTCCAGTATGGTCAGGACCGGCTCTGGCCGCTGATGACCGCGTCCCGCGCTGAATACCCGGACCTCCTTGCGGCTCTCGCCGAGACCACTGATGCCCCCACCGGGTACCGGGAGAACGGGACTCTGCTGGTGGCTGCTGACCGCTCCGACCGTGATGCCGTCGCGGAGCTCGCCTCCGTCCAGCAGCACCACGGCATGGAGGTCACTGCGCTGACCAGCTCCACGTGGCGCCGTCGTGAGCCCAGCTTGGCCCCCGGCCTCGCCAAGGCCTGGGATGTGCCCTCCGACCACCAGGTTGACCCGCGGCTGCTGATGCGCGCCACTGTCGCCGCACTCACCGATGCCGGAGCCGAGTTCCTCACGGCCCATGTCAACGAGGTGACGGCAGGCGGCGATGGTGTTCAGCTCAGGCTGAGTCCGGCGACTCCGGCCGGCTCTGACGCCGCCGCTGACCACTCCGCACCGGAGACGCACACCGCGGAGAAGGTCCTGCTCGCCCCCGGCCTCGGCTACAGCGAGATCGCCGGACTCCCGGAGAGCACCCCGCTTGACTTGCGTCCGGTCCACGGGGAGGTGCTGCGGCTGCGGGTCACTGAGACCCAGCGTGCCACTGGCGATGACCACATCCTCCAGGCCACAGTGCGGGCGGTGGTCGCCGGGCGGTCGGTGTACCTGGTGCCGCGCGCCGACGGCGGGCTCGTCGTCGGGGCCTCGTCGCGGGAGGACAGCCTCACCGGCACCCGCACCGGGGCAGTGCAGGAGCTGCTTGACGACGCCGTCCGCGTCCTGCCCGGGATCAAGGAGACCGCCCTGGAGGAGATCACCACCCGCGCCCGGCCCGGCACCCCCGATGACATCCCCTACCTCGGTCGGCTGGCTGACCACGACGACGTCGTCGTCTCCACCGGCTACTCCCGGCATGGCATCCTGCTCGCCCCGCTGGCCGCCCGGCTGGGTGCCGCCCTGCTCACCGGAACCGAGCTGAGCGAGGATGACCGCCGCATGCTGGACCACATGAGCCCCACCCGACGTCCCCGCGGCTGAGAGCCGCAGACCAGGAGCGCACAATGCCCACCATCACCCTCAATGATGAGACCGTCGAGCTCCCCGCCGAGGCCACTGTGGCCGATGCGGTGACTCACACCACCGGCCGCGAGCTCCGACCCGACGGCAGCCCGACCGACGGGCGACGCCTAGGAGTGGCGGTGGCTCTCGATGCCGCCGTCGTCCCGCGCAGCAGCTGGGCCGTCACCACTATCCAGGACGGCCAGAGTCTTGAGATCGTCACCGCCGTGCAGGGCGGCTGAGGCACTGCGCTCCAGAACCCAGTACCTCACCCCTGCCGCCAATCAGGAGATCCCATCAATGACTGATATGACCCCGCCGCCGGTGCAGATCGGCGGCTACACCCTCCAGAACCGCCTCATCATGGGCACCGGCGGCATCACCGATCTCGACGCGCTCGAGGCCGCGCTCATCGCTTCCGGCACCACTCTGACCACAGTGGCCATGCGTCGCTACAGCCCTGAGACTAAGACCTCGGTCTTCGCGATGCTGGACCGTCTCGACATCGACGTGCTGCCCAACACCGCGGGCTGCTTCACCGTGAAGGACACGGTGCTCACCGCCGAGCTGGCCCGCGAGGCGCTGGAGACCGACCTCATCAAGGTCGAGGTCATCGCCGACGAGCACACCCTGCTGCCGGATGTGATCGAGACCCTCGAGGCCACCGAACAGCTGGCCGACCGTGGCTTCACCCCGCTGGTCTACACCATCGATGACCCGGCCACCGCACTGCGCCTGGAACAGGCCGGCGCGGCCGCGGTCATGCCCCTGGGCTCCCCGATCGGCACCGGGCTGGGCATCCTCAACCCGCACAACATCGAGCTCATCGCCTCCCGCGCGTCAGTGCCCGTGGTCCTCGACGCCGGCATCGGTGCGGCCTCCGAGGCGGCCGAAGCCATCGAACTCGGCTGCGACGCTGTGCTCGTCGCCTCCGCCGTCACCCGCGCGAAGAGGCCCACTGCCATGGCCCATGCCGTGCGCCTCGCCGTCGAAGCCGGGTACCACTCCGCAGCTGCCGGACGGATCCCGCGGCGTACCCACGCCGTGGCCTCCTCGGCCATGGAGGGCCGCATCGACACCGTCGAGGATCTCCCCGAGGACAGGACCTGAAGGACCCCATGAGCACCCACCCACGACTCGTCACCCCCGCCCGGAGCGTCGACGATCTCAGCCAATCCCAGCTCGAGCGCTTCCAGCGGCACCTCTCACTGCACGGCTTCGGGGTCGAGGCACAGCTGAGCCTGCTCGACGCCCGGGTGCTCGTCATCGGTGCCGGTGGACTCGGCGCCCCCATCCTCACCTATCTGGCCGCCGCCGGGGTCGGCACCATCGACGTGGTGGATCACGACGTCGTCGACCGCTCCAACCTGCACCGGCAGGTCATCCACTCCGAGCAGGTCATCGGAGAGTCCAAAGCCTCGAACGCCGCCGCAGTGATGCGCGGACTCCACCCCGAGATCGTCATCCACGAACACCACGAGCCGATCACCGCCGAGAATGCGCTTGAGCTGGTGCGCAACTGCGACGTCGTCGTCGACGGCTCTGACAACTTCGCCACCCGGTATGTGGTCTCCGACGCCTGCGAGATCGCAGAGAAACCCCTGATCAGCGGATCGATCCTCCGTTTCGCCGGGCAGGTCAGCCTGTTCTGGTCACGTCCGCAGCTGCCCGGTTGGGACGGCGAGCTCGGCCCCACCTACCGCGATCTCTACCCGGAGGCCCCCGACCCCGGAGAAGTTCCCACCTGTGCGGAGGCCGGAGTACTCGGCGTGCTGCCCGGCGTCGTGGGCACCCTGATGGCCACTGAGACCATCAAACTCATCGCCGGTATCGGCAAGACCCTGCTCGGCCGGGTGCTGGTCTATGACGCCCTGACTGCGACCTTCCGAGAGATGGCGCTGGCCCGAGACCCTCAGCGGGAGCCGGTCACCACCATCGGCGCCGACGTCGCCTCCTCCTCTGATGCAGAGCCCCCGAGGGAGGAGGCTCTGCGGATCAACCCCTTCACCGGCGCTCCCTTCGCCGAGGATGAGGTGACCCCTCGTGAGGCGGCATCTGCCCTGCGCGAGGGGCGTGCCGCCGGGGTGCTCGACGTCCGCGAGGGCTGGGAGCACTCGATGGGGCACCTCGACGGCGCGCAGAACCTGCCGCTCAGCGTGATCCGTCAGGGTCTGGCCGAGGTTCCGGGGCTCGCCGAGGCCACCGAGGAGCGCCCACTCTACGTGCACTGCAAGGCCGGAGTGCGCTCACGGGAGGCCGTGGATACTATCCTCCGCGCCCACCCCGAAGCTCCGATCCGAAGCATCATCGGCCCCTACACCGAGGTCCGCGACGCCCTGTAGCCCCACCCCCTGCATCGAGTCCCCGATTCCTGCAGCTTCTGAGGCCGTTTTCGGCCCGACACGCCGCGGGAATCGGGGACTCGATGGGGCGGAGAAGCCTCACCAGGAGATCGCGCGCGGCTGGGCCACCGCCTTCAGCCCCTCCACACCGAACTCCAGACCGAAGCCTGATGCCTTCGCGCCGCCGAAGGGTACCCGCGGGTCGATCGCCCCGTGCTTATTGATCCACACCGTACCGGCCTGCAGCCGCGAGGCCACCTCCCGGGCCCGGTCGATGTTCGGGCTCCACACCGAGGCCCCCAGGCCCACCTCCACACCGTTGGCCCGGGCCACGGCGTCGTCGAGGTCCGAGTACCGCAGGATCGGCAACGCCGGGCCGAACTGCTCCTCGGCCACCAGCGGATTCTTATCGTCCACATCGGCGACCAGCGTCGTCGGGTAGAAGTTGCCCACCTGCGATTCGTCCGGATCACCGCCGAGCAGGATGCGTGCCCCGGACTCCCGGGCAGCCTCCACCAGCCGAGCGACGATCTCATACTGCCCCCGGTTCTGCAGCGGGCCGAGCACGTTCTGCTCCTCCAGCCCGATGCCCATCGGCATCTGCCGGGCGATCTCCACCAGGGACTCACAGACCTGGTCGTAGATCGAATCCGGCACGTAGAGCCGCTTCATCGCCGCGCAGGTCTGCCCGGTGTTGATGAACGCACCCCAGAACAGCCCCTCGGCGATGGCGGCCGGATCGGCGTCGTCGAGCACGATGCCGGCGTCGTTGCCGCCCAGCTCCAGAGTCAGGCGCGTGAGGTTGTCTGCGGCCGCACGCATGATGGCCTGCCCTGTGGACACTGAGCCGGTGAAGGTGATCTTGTCGAATCCTTCGTGCGAGGTCAGCGCGGCACCCAGCTCGCCGTCGCCGGCCAGCACCTGCAGCACGCCGGAGGGCAGCACCTGGTTCATCACCGCCGCCAGGGCGAGCACGGAGAGCGGAGTGTGCTCTGAGGGCTTGAGCACCACGGTGTTGCCCATCCGCAGCGAGGGGGCGATCTGCCAGATCGAGATCAGCATCGGCCAGTTCCACGGTCCGACGGCCCCGACGACGCCCAGCGGCACCCACTCCAGCTGCGCGGTGCCGGAGTCGTCGTCGACCAGTGTCTCGGGCTCGATCGGGAAGGCGGCGTTGGCGCGGGTCCAGGCCGCGCAGCCGCCGACCTCGAAGCGGGCGTTGGGCCCGTTCAGCGGTTTGCCCTGCTCCCGGGAGAGTAGCTCGGCCAGTGCTTCGGCGGAGGCTTCGATCGCATCGGCAGCGGCATTCAGCGCGGCACTGCGCTGCTCATGGGTCTTCGCCGCCCACGCTGGCTGAGCCTCACGGGCCCGGGCGATCGCTGCCTCGAGGTCGCTGACGGAGCGCTGCGGCACACCGCCGATCACCTCAGCGGTGGCGGGATCCTTCGACTCCCACTCGCTCTGCGGATCGGTCACGGCCTGCAGCAGGCCCTGGTAAGTGGTCAGGTCGGGGGTCTGAGCGTTCATGATGGTCCTTACGTTGTCGGGGTGGAGGAGGGGTTCGACGGCTGAGGGTGAGTCCGCGGAGCTGAATCTGTGGAGCTGAATCTGTGGAGCTGAGTGTGCGCTCAGCCGAGTTCGCCGCCGGCGCCGATGCCGGCGTAGGTCGCGGGCCGACGTTCCCGAAGCCACAGGGCCCACAGGGTGCCGATCAGCCCGGGGATCAGCACAGTGCACGGCAGCAGCCAGGTCAGCACTGTGGCCTGGTCCAGGCCGATCAGCACCTGGAAGTTCCAGGCGATCAGGCCGAACAGCGTGATCAGCCCGACCGCAGCGATTCCGGGAGCGATGAGCCGTGTCCACACTGAATACTCTGCCCTGTGCCGGCGCAGATAGCCCAGCACCGCCAGCGAGGTCAGCGCCATCAGCAGCACCAGCCCGAAGGCCCCGGTGTTGGTGAACCAGGTGAACAGTGTGACCACGGGGAACAGCGGGTCCTCCGAGCCGATCCCGGCCACAGCGAATACGGCGATGACGATCAGCGCCAGCGCCGATTGGGTCAGGGATCCCACGACAGGAGCGCCGGTGCGCGGCGAGGTCCCGGCCAGCACATGCGGCAGCACACGCTCACGGCCCAGGGCGAAGAAGTACCGCGCGACGATGTGGTGGAAGGCCAGCAGTGCCGCCAGCAGCGAGGTGATGAAGAGGATGTTCGCGAGATCGACGAACCACACCGGTGAGTTCTCGGCGAGGAAGACGAACATCAGGTCAGGGCCGAACTCCTGAGCTCGGCCGATCACATTGCTCGTCCCCTCACCGACGACGAGCGCCCAGGCGGAGAAGGCGTAGAACACCGCGATCACCGAGACTGCGATGAGCGTGGCCCGTCCGGCAGTGCGGCGGGGGTCCTTGACCTCTTCGTTGTAGATGGCCCCGGATTCGAATCCCATGAACGCGGCGATCGAGAACGCCAAGGCCGCGCCCACACCGGGGACGAAGAGCTGATCGAAGGCGAAGCCGTCGCCGGAGATCCCTTCGGGGGAGGTGCGCAGGGCGAGGGCGTCGTAGACGATGACCACCAGGAACTCCGCGGCAACGATGATGCCGAGCATCTTGGCCGAGAAGTCCACCCGGTTGACACCGAGGATTCCGACGATCAGCCAGGCAGCCAGTGCGCACAGCCACCACGGGAGGCTGAGACCGAACACTGAGGCGAGGAATGAGGAGAGGGCGAATCCGAAGAGCCCGGCGATGCCGATCTGCATCGTGTTGTAGGCGACGAGCGCGACCAGTGAGGCGCCGACGCCGACCGGCTTGCCCAGCCCCTTGGCGATATAGGCGAAGAACGCGCCCGCGTTGTGCACGTGCCGGCTCATCGCCGCATAGCCGATGGAGAACAGCAGCAGCACCGCGCCGAGGACGAGGAAGGACAGCGGGATGCCGGTCAGCCCGGTGACGGCGAAGTTGCTGGGCACACCGCCGGCGACGACGGTCAGCGGCGCGGAGGCAGCGATGATCATGCACACCAGCGCCGGGACGCCGATACGACGGGCGCCGAGTCGAGTGTCGAGGCCGGCGCCGTCGAGGGTTGTGCTGTCGGGGGCTGCGGCGTCGGGGGCTGTGCCGGCGGGCACCGCCCCCGAGGGGGCATCGGGTGCTGATTCGGTCAGTGACATGATCGTCTCCCTGCGGGGGAACTCAGAGGATAGGTGAATCAGAAATATGTGAGCTGAGACACATCATCGTCACTGTAGACCGCACCGGCGCGGCTTGTCACTATTTTTCTCCACTTGGAGAAGAAATCTCTCAGGAGCGGATGAGAAGTCGCAGCTGGAGCTGCAGCTGAGCCTCGAGCTCCTCCGGCGAATACCGCTGAGGTTCCATCACTGCGCTGATCTGTGCGCCGAGCATCCAGGTCAGCAGGGTGTCGGCAGTGATCTCCAGATCCAGGCCTTCCGGTGCGGCTCCGACCTCCTGCGCATGGTCGAGCCAGGCCATCAGGGAGCGACGCCACTGACCCATGGCGGCGTTGTTAGCCGCCGCCTTCTCCTGCCGATGCACGGCCTCCTGCCAGAAGGGGATGACGATGCGGGCCTCGTCGAGTCGGGTCTCGTCCAGGGGCAGCACCTCACGGGCGAAGGCCTCGATCGCCTCGATGCCGTTGAGGCCAGCTGTCTTCCGGGCGACACGGGTGTTGGTGGACTCGAAGACGAAGGTGTAGGTGGCTTCGACGAGATCGGCCTTGGTGGGGAAGTAGGGTTTCAGTGCACCGTTGGCGAATCCGGCCTCCGAGGCGATCTGGCGCATCGTGGCCCGGTCCAGGCCGTGGCGGGCGATGACCCGCCAGGTGGCATGGACAAGTTCTTCGCGGCGTGCGTCGTGATCGACGATCTTCGGCACAGGCTCCCCTCTCGTGGTCAGCACCATCATGGCATCGGCCCCGACCTCCGAGGTGCCTCAAGTCAAGTTGCCCGCGAAATGATTCCCGTGCCTCACATAGGA
>NZ_JAVKGR010000017.1:0-1048 GCF_031470965.1 Nesterenkonia aerolata
CAAGGGCGCGAGCCCCTTGACTCACGACACCTCCACACTCAACCGCGAATGGCCGGCAACGGGATCGACGGCTGGAACACTGGAAGCACCGCGAACTTCCGCGTCGTCGTCGGCAGCCTCTACGACGCCCGCGACGTCCAGGCCACAGTGACCTACGAATCACCCACCGATCAGGGCGAGTTCCGGGCACCGGGCTTCCCGGTGAGCCCCGCAGGCGGCGCTACCCCGCAGGAGTTCAAAGCGGTCACCCTGACCAACCTGGTCCAGCCGCAGCTGCAGGAAGACGGCCGCACCATCACCTGGGACGTCACCGAAGACCGCACGCTGCCGGGCGGTTCCTCCTCGCACTTCATGGTGCAGGCCGAGACCTCACACCTGGTGGGCCTCGGGCCGGACACTCCCATCGAAGCGAACCTGGTGCTGACCGGTGAGTGGGATGTCCCCGTGGAGTGCGAAGACGAGGAGATCCCCGACTACGGCCCCACACAGCCCGGTGATCTTGCACAGTGCGAGCTGGACTGGCGTGTGGCCGCCACCATCGACCGCCGGTTGGAGGACTACTCCAACAACGGCTACCGGTGGGCGGTTCACCCTGACAACGGCAAGGGCTACGTGAATGCCCAGCACTGGATGTCAGGCGACGGCTCCACCGTGTTCTGGCGTGTGCCGTTCGCCACCGAGTACGCCATCGAAGAGGGCACGCAGATCGTGCTGGAGCCTGGTGAGAACTGGAGCATCAACCCCGGCAGCTTCGCTGACCGCACCGGAGACTTCACCTTCCAGCGGTTCACCGGTGTGGACGGCTACGAGGAGACTGCCGGCGGTGTGGCGAGCTACCAGATCGACGACGCCGGCCGCCTCATTGTGACTCTGCCGGCGATGCCTGCCAACAGCCACGTCCTCTTCACGTTCAACGGCACCCCGGCTGAGGGTGTCGACCCGCTCCGGACCGGCTTCGACATCGACGGCACGGTCAAGGGCCGGTATACCGAAGAGAGCCTTGAGATGCTTGACTGTCTCGAGGACCCGGACCCGGAGCCCACGGACG
>NZ_JAVKGR010000017.1:1148-55167 GCF_031470965.1 Nesterenkonia aerolata
AGCCGACCGATGAGCCCACGGACGAGCCGACCGATGAGCCCACGGACGAGCCGACCGATGAGCCCACGGACGAGCCGACTCCTTCTGGGGGCACTTCCCCAGGCGACCACTCCGACGACCAGACGCCCTCAGACGAGGAAACCCCCGCAGACGGTGGCTCTGAATCGCCGGACGAGGGCACGTCGACGGGCCAGACGGATTCGCCGGAACCGGGCACTGACCCTGAGACTGGCACCGACGCTCCTGCCGCCGAGCAGCCCCAGGCAGAGGGCCAGGGCGAGTCTGAGGAGCAGCAACCTCAGGACCAGGACTCCCAGGAGGCAGCCCAGCAGGATCAGGACGAGCAGGAAGGCGGGCTGGCCAGCACCGGTGCGCAGAGCGTGCTGCTGGTCCTCGGTTCCCTCCTGTTGATCGGTGCAGGTGCGGTCGCCGTCATCGTGACGCGCCGGAACCGCAGCCACGGCTGAACCTGACCGGACACGGGATCCTCACCGGCTGAGCTGAGGACCCCCTGGAAGACGAAGCAGGGGCGCAACGGAATCATCCGTTGCGCCCCTGCTGTGTCGTGTCGAGAAATCCGCGTCGCTGTTTCAGTCACCGGCGGCGCCGTCAAGGCCGAAAAACCCGTGAACCGTGACTGAAATGTGTCCCTCGATTCCTCCGACCATCGAAGCAGGTCGAAATCCAGGCCGCTCAGCCGCTCAGATCGTCACTTCGCCCCGCGGGGTCCGGAACGTCACGGACATGATGCCCGGAGTGCCCGAGGGCGCCACCCACTCGACGTCGACATCCTCGAACGGGTCAGCATCCGGACACCCCAGCCACTCAGCCACACGGTCCGGCGATCCGGCGATCGACAAGCGCATCAGCTCTGCCTCCGGTGCCATCGCCTGCGACGGGTGCAGCTCCTCAGAGCCCTCATCCCACCGCAGCAGGTACGGCACCTGCGGGTCCGCGATCAGGCCTTTGATGCCGATCTGCTGCCAGGTCAGCTCTGTGCCATCGGGGAACTTGCGATTGCCCACCACGGATTGGCGGCCCAGGCGTTTCTCGAACGGGCTGAGGTCGTCGACGGTGACGCACCAGCCCATCCACCCGCCGCCGATCAGGGACCGGTTACGCACCGCCTGACCGAACGGCGCCTTATCCGCTGAGGGGTGATCCAGCACTTCGACGATCTCCAGGTACTGACGGTTGGTCAGCGGGATGATCGCGTTGCGGGTGCCGAAGCGAGGATGGATCCCACCCTTGACGCGCTCGACCCCCAGCGCATCGACGATCCGGTCGACAGTGGCCTGCATACCGTCAGGTCCAACGGCGTAGGAGACGTGGTCCAAGCGCATCATGGCTCTATAGTGACACCGCCCACGGGGCAGACTCGAATCGAGGCTTCGCCCATGCAGACGCCCATGCAGACGCACGCGCAGATCCGCCGGTCAGCGCGTTCCCGGCGGTTTCGCGCCACCGTCTCAACGACGTCTCAACGAAGCCGTCGTCAGCAGGCGGGGCACCCCAGCGGCGCGTATCCTGGTCGGGTGCTCTCCACCGCTCTGAAGCCGAAATGGATCGCGATGCTCGGCCTCGCGCTGCTGCTGGCCACTGTGTTCGTGGTGCTCAGCGCTTGGCAGTTCGGAGAGTCCCAGACTGAGTCCGTCACCGACCACGAGGTCACCGAGAACCCGGTGCCGTTGACCGAGACCTTCCAGCCCGAGCAGGCCATGAGCGGCTTCGACGCCGATCAGATGGTCACACTCTCCGGGCAGTACGTAGAGGGCACCGAGGTCTATGTCTCTGATCGACTCCAGGACGGTGACCTCGGCTATTGGGTGCTCGGTGCCTTCGCCGTCGACGGTGCCCCCGACGACGAGGTCATCCCGATGGTCCGCGGCTGGGTGGAGGACCCTGAGGAAGCCGGCGAGCTGCCGAGCGGAGAGCTCGAGGTCGAAGGACGGCTGCTGCCCACGGAGGCGCCCGTCTCCGAGGAGCGGACGCAGCGGCTGGTGTTCCCCTCGCTTTCCGCGGCCGAGTTGATGAACTACTGGGATCTGCAGTCCTACTCGGGGTTCGTCGTCGCCTTCGAGATGACCGAGGACGGCGAGGACGTGCTGATCCCCGAAGGCACCGGTCTGCAGGAGATCGGGGTGGACCCGCAGCCTGAGACCAGCGACATCAACTGGCTGAACCTCTTCTACGGCGTGGAGTGGACGGTCTTCGCGGGGTTCGCTTTCTACCTCTGGTGGCGGCTGGTCAAGGATGCGCACGAGCGTGAGCTCGAAGACGCTGAGCTCGACCGCCAATGGGAAGAGCAGTGGAAGCGTGAGCAGGTGGAGAAGCTGCGTGCCGAGCGCGCTGCGGGTGCTGAGCATGCCGGGGGTGCTGGGAGCGCTGAGGGGCACACAGATCATGACCAGGAGGGCCGATGAGCCAGGACGCGAAGAATCCGGACGCGAAGAATCCGGACGCGAAGAACCAGGGATCCGCCGAGCCGACTGAGGAGGAGCTGGCCGCCGTCGGGCCTGCGCCGCAACGGCCCAGGAAGCGGCGTTTCCAGGGCACTGCCCAGCAGATCTCCGGCTCCCTGACGTTCTACAAGGTCTTCGCGTTCATCACCGGCATCATGCTGCTGCTGCTCGTGGCGAAGATGATCATGGACTACGGCTTCGGCCAGGAGATCTACATCGGCGGCACTACTGCCTCCGGTGCAGAGAACACGTTCGGCGTCCATCCCGAGGGCGCGGTCACCGGGGGGCAGGCCGTGTCCTTCTGGGTGGCCGTGGTGCACGGCTGGATCTACGTGATCTACGTGATCGCCGGGTTCCGCCTCTGGTACCTGATGAACTGGCGGTTCTCGCGGCTGGTGATGATCGTGCTCGGCGGTGTGGTGCCGTTCCTGAGCTTCATCGTCGAGCGCAAGATCGCCTCCGAGGTCCACGGGGAGATGCAGGCCAACCCGGAAGCCGTGCGGCGGTACTGACACCCCTCGCGTGGCTCACCCTGGGCCTGCTCCTCTCCACCGAGGGAGAGAATCTGGTCCCCGCGCCCGGCGTGTCGCGGTCATTCTTGCTCCCTCGATGACCGGTGTGGGCACCTCCCCGATCGAGGGAGAGAATCTTGCTGCGCGGATCGGCGTGTCGTGACCACTCTTGCTCCTTCGGCGAGGTTGGTCCCGACAGGGTTGGTCCGATGCCGCACATCGAGGGAGAGAAAGTCGTCCTCGGCACCGGCGCGTCGTGGTGAATTTTTCTCCCTCGATGGCGGCGGGCCGGTGGCAGGGGAGAGCGGGCCTGCTCATCCTTCCCAGCCGCGCGAACGCAGCGCACGTACAGTCTTCCGCACCGCGGGCGCGGCAGCCGAGTGCATGTGGTCTGCGGTGATCACCACCTGCAGCCACCCCTCCTCTTCCGTCGCTTCCTGCCGGCGGACATCCTTGCGGATGCGCAGCGGGTCGGAGTGCGGCGCGCCGTCGTACTGGACAGCCACCTTGTACTGCGGGAATCCCAGGTCGGGGCGGAACAGCACGCGCCCATGATCGTCGACGACGGCGACGTTGACGTCGGGCTCCGGCAGGCCGGCCAGATGGAAGGCATAACGCAGCCGCGTCTCCGGAGGGGAATCCGCCCCGACACGCGCGAAGCCCAAAGCCTCACGAGCCCGTCGCACGCCCCGGGCCGGTCCCTTGCGGCGCAGAGCCTGTTCTAGCTCAGCAGGAGTCGCCAGCGGCACCGAGCGCCCCTCCCATTCCGGCCACGGGTGCCTGATCGCCTGATCAGCCATCACCAGCCCGTCGATCATCGGCAGGTTCGCCGCGCAATCAGCCCAGGTCCGCGCCGGGGAGGTCACCCGCACCCCGTTGACCTCGATGACGTCCTCCTGCGACAGCGCCGACCGGTGCCCGACGACGACGCCGGGCCGGCGCATCTGACCACCCGGGCGTGGTGAGGTGATGTGGAACGGCGGTGCGGGCGGGGCGTCGGAGAGCCCGTGGATGATCGCCGCGGTCTGGTGGGAGACCACATGCGGACCCTCGGCGGTGAGCGCCTGCACCAAGGCCCACTCGGGTGAGGGCGGCCTGAGTCTGAGAATCTTCTCGATCTCCTCGGCGGACTCCGCGCGGGGCAACGGCAGGTACAGGCCATGTGCGAGCCGCAGCGTGGTGCCGACGGCGGCCTCGCGACGCAGCCGAGTCTCTGGGAGGCCGTTCTCCAGCAGGTGGCGGCGTCGTCGTCCGGCGGGGATATGCGGTGGGTGGTCCGTCGCGTGGATGATCTCGGAGGAAAACCGGTTTGGCATGTTCACATCACAGGCCAGCTCTGATCGTTTTCGATACCGCCGGTGTGCGAGCTGTGGAGAGCCCGGGCTTGTCGTCGTCGCGGTGGGGCTGCTGTGGAGGAACCGGATGCGCTTAGGCGAGGGTCATCTGTGCCCGAGACCTCCGTGGCTCGGAGCTGCGTCTCGCGCAGATCCCCGTCATCGAGGGAGAGAAACTGGTCAGCCAGCCCGGCGTGTCGGCACCAGATTCTCTCCCTCGGTGGAGGGGATCCGCGCCCGGCCCATCGAGGGAGAGAACCTTGCTGCGTGGATCGGCGTGTCGTGGCGAATTTTGCTCCCCCGAGAACTGGGAGCCGGGAACTGGGAGTCCGGGAGTCGAGAACTGGGCCTGAGAACTGTGGGTTCGGGAGCTGGGGGTCTGGGGTCCGGGGCAGAGAACCGAGAACCGAAAACTGAGAACTCAAAACCGGGAACCGGGGACCAGAGGCCGCGAATCGCGGGGCGTGGCCACGGTCTCAGGCACCTCATCGGCTCCCTTAGGATGGAATCTGTGACTGAACGCCCTGAAACTGCCGCACAGACTGTGCTCGTCGTCGACTACGGCGCGCAGTACGCCCAGCTCATCGCGCGCCGCGTGCGCGAGGCCCGGGTGTACTCGGAGGTCGTCCCGCACACCCTCTCCGCCGCCGAGATCATCGCACGCCGCCCGGCCGCCGTGATCCTCTCCGGCGGCCCATCCTCGGTCTATGAGCCCGGCGCCCCTGCCGTGGAGTCCGAGCTGTTCGACGCCGGCATCCCCGTGCTCGGCATCTGCTATGGATTCCAGGCCATGGCCCACGCGCTCGGCGGTGAGGTCGCCCGCACCGGGGACCGCGAGTACGGCAAGACCGACGTCACCGCAGAAGGCCCCGTGCGCAGCCTGCTGGAAGGGACCGACGACGTCCAGACCACATGGATGTCCCACTCGGATGCCGTGCGCACCGCCCCAGCTGGTTTCGACGTCCTGGCCTCCTCCGACGGCGCCCCGGTGGCGGCCTTCGCCGACGCCCGCCGGCGTCTCTTCGGGGTCCAGTGGCACCCCGAGGTCAAGCACTCACCGCAGGGCCAGCGGATCATCGAGAACTTCCTCTACGACGGGGCCGGGCTGAGCCCCGAATGGACCACCGGAAACATCGTCGAGGAACAGGTCGCCGCGATCCGTGCGCAGGTCGGCGAGGCCCGTGTCATCTGCGGACTCTCCGGCGGAGTGGACTCAGCCGTCGCCGCGGCACTGGTCCAGCGGGCCGTCGGCGAGCAGCTGACCTGCGTCTTCATCGATCACGGACTGCTGCGCCACGGCGAGGCCGAGCAGGTGGAGCGGGACTTCGTCGCCGCCACCGGGGCGAAGCTCCACGTGGCTGACGAACGGGGCCGGTTCCTCACCGCGCTGGCGGGCATCACTGACCCGGAGGAGAAGCGCAAGGCCATCGGTCGTGAGTTCATCCGCGCCTTCGAAGCCGCTGAGCACGCGGTGCTGGATCAGGCGGCGGCTGAGGGCGCGCGCGTGGAGTTCCTCGTCCAGGGCACGCTCTACCCCGACGTCGTCGAATCCGGCGGCGGAGAGGGCGCGTCGAACATCAAGTCCCATCACAATGTGGGCGGGCTGCCTGAGGACATGGAGTTCAAGCTCGTCGAGCCGCTGCGTTCCCTGTTCAAGGACGAGGTCCGCGCCGTCGGGGCCGAGCTCGGACTGCCCCAGGAGATCGTGGGGCGCCAGCCGTTCCCCGGCCCGGGCCTGGGCATCCGCATCATCGGTGAGGTCACTGAGCACCGGCTGGACATCCTGCGCCGGGCCGACGCGATTGCCCGGGAGGAGCTGACCGCGGCAGGTCTCGACGGCGAGGTCTGGCAGATGCCGGTGGTGCTGCTCGCCGACGTCCACTCAGTGGGTGTGCAGGGCGATGGGCGCACCTACGGGCATCCGGTGGTGCTGCGGCCGGTGAGCTCCGAGGACGCGATGACGGCTGACTGGTCCAGGCTTCCCTACGACCTGCTCGGCCGGATTTCCACCAGGATCACCAATGAGGTCGAGGAGATCAACCGGGTGACTCTCGACGTGACATCGAAGCCGCCGGGAACTATCGAGTGGGAATGATCTAGCATCGTTCCACCGGGACATGACCACGCTGGAAGGGCGAGTGTGAGCACAGAGGAGACGACGTCCGACGGTCGCGCATCCCAAGATGAGACCGCGGGGGAGGGGAACGCCTCGGCCGAGGCCGTTGAGCAGCACGAGAGCGCTGCTGAGCAGCCGGAACCTGAACACGGTGATGCCGCCGAGACCTTGGATTTCGACGCGCACGGACTCGAGGCTGACAGCGCGGGTGCCGAGGCCGCGGAGGCCGACGACGCAGACACTGCAGGCGCAAATTCCGACGATGCAGATACCGACGGCGCCCAGCACACCACCGACCTCTCCGACGTCGACGCCGAATCCCTGGTGACCGCCTGGATCGACTCGCTGGGCGGAGACACCGACAACGATTCCCTGCTCCGGTTCACCCCCTCGGCCCATGCGTCCATCGACCTCACTGAGGCCAACTCCTCCGGGCTGATGCAGCTGATGGCGGGGCGGCGCACCCGGCTGTCGACCATGCTCATCGACGCCACCGCCTTCGAGACCGCGCGCACCGCCGCCCACGGAATCCGTACCAAGATCCGTGAGCTGGCTGAGGAACGCGGCATCGAGGCCGGGCACCTCGCCGTCGGGGTGGCGTCCTGGTCGGAGACCACCGCGGCGGGAGTCGAGCAGTTCACGGCACCGCTGATGCTGGTGCCGGTGAGCCTCCGCCGTCGTGCCGAGTCCCCGGACTTCGAAGTCCAGTTTACTGACACCGCCCGGCTCAACCCCGCCCTGGCCCGCCATATGGCCCAGCGCCACGGCCTGCACCTGGACCCGGAGGAGTTCTACGCCGCCGGGTACGCCACAGCCCGGCTGGATCAGAGCCGGCCCGCTGAGCTGCTGCTGCGCCTCGCCGCCCAGGCCACGGAGACCACGGGGCGCCGCAGCGCCGCCTTGGCCTCACTGCAGGTGTGGCGGCAGGTGTACCTCTCCACCTTCGCCGATTTCGCCGATGCCAGCTCCACAGTTCTCGATACCGGTCATCCGGTGTTGGGTGCCTTGGCTGCGCACACCACGCTGGATCAGTCTGAGGCGGAGGCCGCCCAGCAGGGGCTCATCCCCGTGGATGAGCGTGCCCCGAAGGACGAGAAGCTCGTCCTCGACGCCGATTCGGACCAGCAGGACGTCCTCGACGCCGTGGGGGCCGGGCGCAGCGTCGTCGTCGCCTCCCCTCCGGGCACCGGGCAGACCCAGACGGCGCTGAACGCCGCCGCTGCCCTCGCCTGGGACGGCAAGCAGGTGCTGGTGGTCGCCGAACGCCCCGCCGCGCTGGAGGAGTTCCGCACCCGCCTGGGGCAGGCCCGGCTGAGCACACTGGCGCTGCACGTGCCGGCCTCTTCCACTGCTGAGGACCTGCGCGATCAGCTCGTCCGCTCGGTCAAACGCGCCGAGCGCACTGAACCGCCGCGTCTGGCCTCTCTGCACCAGCGGCTCACGCAGAGCCGACATCAGCTCATCGACCATGTCGCCTCCCTGCATCACGTGCGTGAACGGTGGGACTGCTCGCCGTACCAGGCCATGCAGGCTTTGGCCGCGCTGACCGCGATCAACCCGGCCCCGGCGACGTCGGTGCGGCTCAAACGCTCCGTGTTGGACAACACCGTGGACCGTTCGGCAGTGCAGGTGAAGCTGCGCCGGGCCGCGGAGCTGGGTTCCTTCGACGCCGCTACCCACGCCAGCCCGTGGTACGGCGCCCGGTTGCGCAACCGTCAGGAGACCGATGACGCTATGGAGGTGGTCGGGCGTCTGCGTGATGAGCTGCCCCGGCTGAAGGGGCTGATGGAGACGGCTGTAGCCCTGACCGGGATCCGGATGGGCGGCACCTTCTCCGATTGGCATGCCCAGGTGCTGCTCTTCCAGCGGATCCAGGAGTCGTTGGGTGTGTTCAGCCACGATGTCTACACCAAGCCGGTGGATGATCTCATCGCGGCCACGGCTCCGGGGTGGTGGCGCCGGGAGCAGGGGGTGGAGATGTCCTCGATCGCCCGTTCGCGGCTGCGCCGGGTGGCCAAGGAGTACGTCCGCCCGGGAGCTCACGTCTCTGACCTGCACGGGGCGTTGGCTGAGGTCTCTCAGGAGCGCGAGGAGTGGATGCAGTGGGCCGGCGAGGAGTCACTGCCGTCGGTGCCGAAGAACCTGGATCCTTTGGCTCGGGTGATGGGGGAGGTCCAGGCCCTGGTGGAGGAGCTCATCGAGGGGCTGCGGCTGCCGGACCCTGATGATCCTGATGACCACAGCCTGATGGATATGCCGGTGGAGCAGATGCTCACCACCGTCGAGGCTCTTGCCGATGATGCCGGTTCCCTTGACACGCTCCCGGAGCGGACCCTGCTGGTGGAGCAGCTGAGGGAGCAGGGCTTCCGTGAGCTGCTGGAGGACTTCGCCGCCCGCGGGGTCACCCGTGACCTGATCGATGACGAGCTCGAACTGGCCTGGTGGCAGTCCGCTCTGGAGGCGATGATCTCCGGGGATGACTACCTGGCGATGACCACCGGGGAGAACTTACGCAGCATCGAGGAGGAGTACCGGGCCGCGGATGCTGCGCATATCGAGACCGGGGCCCAGCGGCTGAACCATGCCCTGGCCTCCCGGTGGAAGGCTGCCGTCGAGCGCCACCCGGAGGAGGCCGCCCGGCTGCGGGAGCTGCTGCGTTCCGGGCAGGCCCGGGTGGCGGATCTGCATACGCTGGGCACTGATCTGCTGCAGCCGTTGGCGCCGATCTGGCTGAGTTCCCCGCAGGGGCTCTCCGAGCATGTCCCCGTCGACGCCGAGTATGACGCGGTCATCCTGCTCGAAGCGGAATCACTGGCGGTGGCCGGGGCGCTCGGGGCGATCTCCCGGGCGCGGCAGGTGATCGCCTTCGGTGATCCGGTCTCCGGCTCGCCGAAGCCGCTGCAGGTCTCGGCCTCGTCACCGTCCTCGGCGGCGCGCGCACCGCACCGACTGACCTCGATCCACACCGCCCTGGCCCGGGTGTTGCCGCAGCTGCACCTGCGCCGGGTCTACCGCGGGGTGGACCAGGAGCTGACCGGCCTGCTCTCGGAGGCGCTGTATCAGGGGCAGCTGCGGAGGCTTCCGGATGCCTCACAGCTGACCGGTCAGGGGCGGCGGGTCACAGTGGATCATCTCACCGAGCAGCCGCCGCGGCCCGGGGCCCGTGACCAGGTCGATTCACCCACTGCTGAGGTCAACCGGGTGGTGGACCGGGTCTTCGATCACATTCGTTCGCGCCGGGACCGGTCGCTGGCGGTGATCACCGGTTCTGAGGCGCATGCGGTGCGGGTTGCCGACGCGGTGCGGCAGGGGTTGGCCCATCATGCGTGGGCGCGGCCGTTCTTCGCGGACCAGGAGAGGGAGCCCTTCGTCATCGCCCCGGTGGAGCGGGCGGCGCACATCGTCCGTGACGAGGTGATCCTCTCCCTGGGCTACGGCTTCAGCCTCAAGGGCGAGCCCACCCACCAGTTCGGAGCGCTGTCCGGCGACCGCGGCGAGGAGCTCTTCGCGACGGCGGTGACTCGGGCCCGTGAGCATCTCAGCGTGGTGACCTCGCTGGTCCCGCAGGATCTCGACTTGCGGCGGCTTGAGGCGGGATCGGACCTGTTCATGAAGCTGGTGGATCTGGGGCTCAACGGTGCGGGGAACCCCACCGGTTCAGCCTCGCTGACTGATCCGCTGGTCCTTGATCTGGTGGATCGGATCCGTGCCCGCGGCGGACGGGTGGAAGATGGTTTCCGCGGCACGCTGGACCTGGCGGCCTGCCCGCGACGGATCACCCCCGAGGTGCCGGTGACGCCGCTGGCGATGGTCTCCGACGGGACGGCGCATTATGCGCAGATGCCGGTGCGTGAGCGCTCGCGTCAGATCCCCGAGGCGTTCGCGCGGCATGGCTGGCATCATATGGTGCTGTGGACGATCGAGGTCTTCGCTGATCCGTCCGGCTGCACTGAGGTGGTGGCGGAGAAGGTCGGGCTCGGTGCGGGCCCGGAGTTCGCCGAGCATGGTCGCGTGCCGTTAGCCGGGATGGCCGCTGGTGCGGCGGAGCAGGGGCGCCAGGTGCGTTTCGGCGGTGCGGCCGATGTGGAGGATGAGGATGCGCACCGCCGTTCGAAGCGCTGGCTGACCCCTCGTGAGCGCAGCCGACGTCTGCACTGAGGTCGTTGTGAGGAACGAGGCTGAGGTGACGGATGTGGGCGGCGGGCCGACGCCGTCGCCGGGCGCCGGTTCCGGGCGGCGCGGCCGACGTCGTGTGGTGGCGCCGCCGACCTCGGGGCAGCCCGAGGAGGTCGAGGCGCAGCCCTATGTGCCCGCAGGGTCTCAGGGTGAGCCGACGGGGGAGGGGCCGCATGCGGGCGGCGATCCGGAGGACGATGCGGCCGCCCGCGAACGCTGGTTCCGGGAGCAGCGCCCTCCGCATTGGTGACCCTCGGCGAGTCCAGGGCTTCTCGAGAGCCTCAGGCGTGGAGGTATTGGTCGAAGGTCATCGGTGGTCGGCCGGTCAGCCGGGTGATGTCACTGCGGCGCTCAAGCTCCCCGGCGGCGATCGCCGTGTAGGTGGAGACCCATGCATCGAGCTGCCACTGTTCCACCCCGTAGTTGCTCCGGGAGGCGTAGGCCTCCTCCACGCTCTCCCGCCGGTAGGCCAGGCGCCGGCCGGTCGCCGCAGTGAGCGTCCGGGCGATCTGGGAGAGCGTCAGGGCCTCCGGCCCGGCCAGTTCATAGATCTGCTCCCGGTGATCCTCCGCACGGCGCAGGACGGCGGCAACGGAGGCGGCCACGTCAGTGTGTGAGACCGCTGCCACGCGGCCGTTGCCACCTGGACCGCGGATCACCCCGTCCTGCCCGGCCATCGCCTCCAACAGGGAGAAGTAGAAGTTGTCGCGCAGCAGCGTCCACCGCAGGCCGGAGGCGCGCAGATGCTCCTCGGTGCGGTGATGGGTCCGGGCGAAGGTGAAGGTCGCCCGCGGTGAGGCCCCGGTGAAGGACAGGTACACCACATGGTTGACCTGGGCGTCCGCGACGGCGTCGATGAAGGTCAGATGCTCCTGCAGCCGCTGCGGCGATTCTGCTGCGGAGACCATGAACAATACATCGACCCCGTCCAGTGCGCGGCGGGCGGCCTCGGCGTCGCCGTAGGTGGCGGTGTGCACCTCGGGAGCGCTGCGCTGGTCCGCGGTCAGAGGCTGGTCCGTTTCCTGGTCGGCTTCCGGGGCTGCTTTCGGGTGGGCTTCCGGGGCTGCGGGGAGTCCGGGCAGCTCCGGGAGCCGTGCCGGATCGCGGACGATCAACCGCAGCCGATGGTTCTCAGCGCTGAGCCGCCGGGCGACTCTGCTGCCCACGGCGCCTGTGGCCCCGGTGATTCCGATCAGCCCAGTGTGCTCTGCCATATCCGGTCCTTCCGCGTCAGCGGCAGGTTGAGCCTCCTCCCCAGGGCGGGGAAAGGGCCGCAGAGACCGTGCGCTCTCCACAGGTGCCGCCGTGGGGCGAACTTATCGGGTCAGAAGCCGTCATGCTCAAGATCATGACTCTCACCGCTGACACACCACCGGGATCCGAGGCGCCGACCGACCAGATACCCTTACCCCGCCGTGAGGCGCGAAGGATCCGACGCCAGCATGCTGAGCCTGTCACCCCGACGGCGACGACGGCGGAAGCACCTGATCAGGAGGCTCCACGACGGCAACCCGCGGGACTACCAGCACGGCAACCGGCGCCACGGTCGGTGCCCCAGCAGGCTCAGATGCCCGCACTGAAACGTGGGCGGCACCGTGGAGGACACCGCGGACGACGCCGCGCCGTGCCCCGAGGTCGTCGGCTGGTCGGCTCTCCGCTGCGGCTCTGGGTGCGCAGGCTGCGTCTTCCCCTGCTCGTCGGGATCATGGTCTGCGCCGGGGCGCTCGGCGCCCTCGCGGTGGCGGATGATCCCGAAGAGTTAGTCGACGTGGTGCAGGTGACCTCGGCGGTGCCGGCCGGGGAGGAGCTGAGCGCCGGTACGCTCCAGCTGGTCGAGGTGGACAGAGAATCAGTGGCCGAGGATGCGGTGACCGATGTCGAGGAGCTCAGTGGCCGCCGCTCGGCGGTTCCGTTGGCTGCAGGAGCGGTGGTGGCTGAGTCACATCTGGTGGGGTCCGGACTGTTGGCGCAGCAGCCGGATGGGACCGTGGCGGTGCCGGTACGTGCCGCTGATTCCGCTTTGGTGACCATGCTCAGCCCCGGCCAACGTGTTGATGTGCTGTCCTCCACGGACGGCGCGGGTCGGGAGACTGCCTCAGAGACTCTGGCAGACTCGGCCACGGTGCTTTGGACTCCCACCAGCGAGGACGATTCCTGGCTGGCCTCCTCAGCGGAGTCCGGAGACGTGGTGATCGTCGCGGTGGATCCGGAGACGGCCGAGGACATCGCCCGCGCGGCACATCAGGGCCGCCTGCACCTCAGTCTCGTCGGGTAGGCGCTGTGCCCGCGTGATCCGGGTGCATGACCTCAGCTGGTGGATGACGATCCGCTGGACGAGCCCGCCCCAGACGAGCCCGATGAGGAGCCGGAGGTGCCGGCTGAAGCCTTCGAGGCATCTGAGGAACCCGAAGAGGACTCTGAGGACGTCCCTGATGACGACGAGCCCGAAGAGGCAGAGGAGGACGTCGAGGAGGAGCCGCCGGAACCTGCACCGGACCGGGAATCGTTGCGGTAGAACCCGGAGCCTTTGAAGCTCACGCCGACGGAGCCGAACTTCTTGCGCAGAGAACCGCCGCAGGAGGGGCACACGGTCAGCGAGTCGTCGGTGAAGGACTGGTGCACGTCGAAGGCGTGTCCGCAGTCCTTGCACACATAGGCGTAGGTGGGCATGGCAGTGTCCTCATAGTGTCCGTCACAGGTCTGGGCGTGGCGCCCTCAGGCGCCGATCGATTCTATCCCGTCTTCGGTGAGTATCCGTTCCGCACGCAGATCATGGGCCTCAGCGGAGAACGCCCCGGCAGTCAGCACCTCTTCAGCGTGCACCACCGCCCACAGCGCTGGGGTGATCACCGGTGGAGCAGCCACCAGCGCAGCGGCCAGCCGGTCATAGTACCCGCCGCCCTGCCCCAGCCGGGCGCCCCCGGAATCGACGGCCAGCGCCGGGACCAGCAGCACAGCTGTGGGCTCCTCACCGTGTTGCCGGCCCGAACGGTCAGCATGTTCCTGCAACCTGGCGTGGAGATCCCGGGCCTCACCCACCGGCTCCTGGACCGGAGCATAGGCGCTGGTCTGGAGCGCCGCCTCCGGGTGCCAGTGGACCCAGCCCAGCTCCCGACGCTCCGCGCCACCGAGGATCCGCGGCACCAGCACCGCCCCGCCACGGTGTAGATGCTGGGTCAGCATCGGGCGCAGGTCAGGCTCACCGGGCATGGGCAGATATCCGACCAGCAGCGCCGACGTCGGCACATCAGCCAGTGCGTGCTGGGCCAGCGACCCTGCCCGCTCGGCGCAGACCTCGGGCGTGAGCTGGGCACGCCGGGCACGCAGACGGCGGCGGACCTGCGACTTGGCGGAGTCTGCGGCCGAGCCAGAGGGCCGGCGTGCTGACCACTCGTGTGTGTCATCCGCTGACGTGTTCATCACAGAATCAACTTCATCATAGAAACAGCTCTGTCATGCCCCGGCCGCAGCCAGGTCACGAGCCAGACGGTCCGCGGAGAGCGCATCAGCCGGCCGAAAAGCGTAGACGCAGCGCAGCCTCAGCAGGGCGGAGCGCTTATAGAGCGCCACCACCGCCGCCGGAACCCCCGCCGCGGCGGCAGCCTCATCCACAGCCTGCTCCACGACTCGGGCATAGTCCTGCGGCCACAGTCCCTGCCGCCACCGCCACTGCGCATGCGCCCTGAGATTGCCGAGATCCAGTCCAGCATCAGCCGCGCAGGCGGTATCGACATCGAGCAGCCCCGGCCCCTGATCGGAACAGAACAGCAGCTGCTTATCGTACAGATCCCGATGGCTGGGCACCAGGCGACGGCCCCATTGTGCTTCGAGCTCCTCAGCACAGGCGGCCACCGCCTGCTCGAAGCCCGGTTCTGCCCCGCGCAGCGAGGCCGATCGCTGACTCCACTCACGCAGCACCCGCGCTTCGTCCTCTGCGGTGTGCACAGCCTCAGGTATTCGGGCATCCTGCTGAGCGGCGACCAACGCGGCCAGGGTCTGCTGCCACGCCGTACGCCAGGTCTCGGCGTCGAAGGCATGGGCCTCGTGCAGGCTCCGCCCGGCCAGGGCAGCGAAGGTCACCGAGTCATCCGTGCTGGCCAGCACCTCGGGAGTACGGAACGGGCCGTCGAAGGCGGCAGCCCGCCGGATGCCTTCCAGCACACCCGCCGCCCGGCCGGGCCGGACCACTTTGGTGAACTGAGCCCCGGTCTCGCTTGAATGGCGCACCACGGCGCGTTTGGTGGGCCGGTGCGAGATCACAGTCCCGCGGGAGGCGATCAGCGCCAACCCAGGCAGTTTCGGGTCCGTACCGGCTGCGAAGAGCTCCAGCCCGTCGGGAGTCCACCAGCCGGCTCGCACCGCAGTACCGGCCTCATCGCCGTTCTCGGCCTGCACCTCCACTCCCAGCCGTCCGCGGCTGCCAGGCCACGCCCGACGCACCCGGTACGGTGTTCCGCGCTGTGTCAGGCGTACGGGCGGCAGGGCGACGGTGTTCGCACCGCTGCGCGTCTGAGCCGCGGCCAGCGCTGACTGGGCCAGCGCGGACTCAGCCAGCGTGAGCCGATGCATCACCGCCTGCGCCCACTGCCGGTGCCGATGGCGGAACGGATCGGCGGCAGAGCTGAGATGCGCGTAGGCCTCCCAGGCGGCGATCTCCGCCTCATCTGGGGTCTCGGCGCCAGCAGCGCGGCGGTACTCGGTCATGAAGCCCGACGAGCTCTCCACCCCAGAGCCCTCAGCGCGGGCGCGGCATGCGGCAATCCAGGAGCCCAGGTCCCGGGCGCGGGGGCCGAGCCCGCAGCGGTCCAGATCAATCAGCCGCACCTCACCCGAGCCGTCTGCACGGTGCAGCACCTGATCGGGGGAGAGGTCACCGTGCAGCTCCACCGGTGCGGAACGGTTCATCGAGGAATCCAGCAGCGGCGCCAGAGCCTCGACCAGCCGGCGCACCTTCGGAGCGGCATCGGGAAGAAGTTCGACGACGGCCTGCGCCGCAGCCTCCAGCTCCACAGTCAGCGCGGCCGGAGCGGCATCGCTCAGCCCAGCATCCACCGGCTCAGCACCCACTGGTTTCGCATTCAGCAGCTCAACATCCGCGCCGCCACCCACCGGCACCGCATGCAGCCTGGCGACGGCCGCACCGGCGGCCACGAAGGCCTGCGCATCCTCGACGGACTCCAGATCCGCGCCGCCCCACCGCGGAGAGACGGCTGCCGTGCCGCGGTGTCCCAGGGCGGAGAGCTCCAAGACGGGCACCCCGTGCCGCGCCCAGCGCTGGGCCGCGGCAATCTGCCGCGCCACCGGTGCCGCGCAGACCCGCAGCACCTGCTCGACACCCCCGGAGGACACGACAGCGACCAGCCGACGTCGCGGGTTATAGCGCAGCACCTGCCAGGGGCTGTCGGCATCGACGAACCGTGCCGCTGAACGCAGCTGACGGGCCAAGGCCCGGTCAGACCACGCGGTACCGGAAAGCAGGTATCCACCGTCCACCTGATGTTCGGTCAACGTCTCGCCGACCCGTTGGGCCGCCTGGTGCATCTTGACGTATTTATCCGCATCCCGGGACACCATCACCCAGCCGTGCGCGGCGGTGACCGGATCGCCGGCCTCACGCCAAGCGGCCAGCGCACTGTGTCCGCGCTTGACGCGCAGGTGCGTGACCAGAACATCCCGGCCCAGCAGCGCCGACAGCGCGGCATCGTCCAGCAGCAGGCCAGCGCCCGGCAGCTGCAGGGCAGAGGCCACGCGGGCGTCATCGTCTCCCAGCTCCGGGGTCAGCGGGGCAATCATCCGCTCAGCCCGTCGACGGCGTCCACCTGGGTGGCGGCCCACTGGGCCACGCGGGAGTGCGGATCAGCCAGCAGAGTCTCGGGGTTCCCGTCTTCCAGGATCTGCCCGCCCTCCAGCCAGATCACCCGGTCCATACCGCGCACTGCGGAGAGGTCATGGGTGATCGCCACCGTAGTGCGCCCGCGGGTGAGCTCCTGGATCGATTCCTGCACCAGAGCCTTCGAGGCCGGGTCCAGCCCGGTGGTCGGCTCGTCGAGCACCACGACAGGGGCATTGCGGACCAGCGCACGGGCGATGGCGATGCGCTGGCGCTGCCCGCCCGAGAGCGTGTCCCCGCGCTGGCCCAGGACGGTGTCATACCCCTGCGGGAGGGCTGCGATGAACTCATGGGCCCCGGCACGGCGTGCGGCAGCCTCCACAGCGGCGTCATCGGCGTCGAGACGTCCGTAGCGGATGTTCTCCCGCACCGTGGCGGCGAAGAGCACCGACTCCTGCAGCAGCACCGAGATGTTGCTGCGCAGCTCCTCCAGGCGCACTGCCGTGGTGGCATGGCCGTCCAGCATCACCGCCCCGGCATCGGGATCGGCCAGCCGCAGCAGGTACCCGGTCAGCGTGGACTTCCCCGCTCCGGAGGGGCCCAGCAGTGCGACCCGTTGCCCCGCGGGCACATGCAGGCTCAGATCGGTGAACAGGTCACGGCCATGCCCATCCTTCGCCGTGACCCGGTAGAAGGCCAGCTCACCGGAGACCGCGCCCAACGGTTCAGGGCGCGGCGGATCGGTGATCTCCACCGGCTCATCGAGCAGATCTGCGATGCGCTCGCCGGAGGCCGCGGCTCGGGCGATCCGCCCGGTGTACTTGGCCATATCGCGCAGCGGCTTCATCGCGATCTTCAAGTACATCAAAAACAGCACCATGTCACCGGGGGTCATCGTCCCGCGCATCACCTGCCAGCCGCCGACGAAGAGCACCACCGCAGTCGAGATCCCCACTAGCACATCAGTGGAACGCTCGAGCCGGGCCGCCAGCCGACGCGCCCGGATCCCCGCCTTCAGTGCCTTCTCGTTGCCGGCGGCGAAGCCGGCTGCGGCCGTGTCCTCGAGCCCATAGGCCTGCACCACGCGGATCGCGGCCAGAGCCTCTGCGGCATCTCCCACCAGCTGACCCTCACCCTTGCGGGTGGAGCGTGCCGCAGAGGTGATGTGCGGCGTCGATAGCCTGGAGATCAGCAGGTACAGCCCGGCGGTGGCGAAGACGATCAGCGAAAGCACCGGGTTGAGCACCAGGACCACGACGAAGAGCACCACCAGGGTGAGCACATTGCCCACCAGCGGCAGCCCCGCGGTGACCGCGACCTCCTGGAGCCGGCCCATATCCCCGACCAGCCGCTGCGAGGTGTCCCCGACCGAGGCCTGGGAGTGGTACCGCATGGACAGCCGCTGGATGTGATCGAACACTCGGGTCCGCAGCCGGGCGGCCACTTTCACTCCGGTCTTGGCGAAGGCGATCGTCGAGAGGTAGTTGCACACCGCGCGCCCCCCGACGATGCCCATCAGCAGCAGCGCCCACATGGCCAAAGTGGTGGAGACATCCCCGGTCATCCCCGTGGTCTCGGCGAGCTGGGCGCCCAGGGCCTGGGTCACCGCATCCACGGCGACCTTCACCGGCCAGGGCTCCAGCACTCGGAAGATCACGTCACCGATGAGCGCGAGCAACCCCAGCACGATCAGCAGACTGTGCTCGCGCAGATACGGTCCCACCATGCGCAGGGTCCGGCCCAGCGCCTCCCGGTGGGCGGCGCGGGTGGCCGCGCTCTTCTCCCGACGGCGGGTGGCCTCCTCCGAACTGCGGCGCTCACGCCAGGAGTCACGCAGGGCGTCGGAGATCCCGGAGACCAGGCGGCGTCCCCTGCCGGGACGAGAGGCGGTGCCGGAATCGGGCAGGGTGCCGTGAGCACCGGTCTCAGGCAGCGCACGGTGGGCGGTGATCTCCTCCGTGGCCTGGGCGGCGGCGCGGTCCCGGTGCGCGGAATCGTGCAGCGTGCTGGTCATGCCGGGGTCACCTCCAGGGTGGTGAGAAGTTCAGTCAGGCGAGCGTGCCAGCTGTGCTCGGTCTGTGCGGCGTCGCGGGCGGCACGGCCCAGCCGGGTGCGCAGGGCGGCGTCGTCATCGAGGCGCAGCAGGGTCTCGTGCAGCGCCTCCGGATCCCCCGGCGCCACCGTCAGCCCGCGTGTGCCCTTGCCCAGCAGTGCGGGGAGCTCCCCGACGCCGGAAGCGACCACGGCCAGTCCCGCAGCGAGGTATTCGTAGACCTTCAGCGGAGAGAAATAATGGTCCCCCGGATTCTGTGGGGCCGGATAGGGGGCGACGGCGACGTCGAGGCGGTGCAGCATCTTCGGGATCGACTCAGGGTTCACAGCGCCGTGGAACGTGACGCGATCTTCGATGCCGAGCTCGGCGGTCAGCTCTTCGAGCTCGTTCCGTGCCGGGCCGTCACCGCTGATCTCCACCTGCCAATGCGCCGGTCCGCGGGCGGCTGCATGCAGCAGCGTCTCCGTGCCGTGCCAGGGTTTGAGCGTGCCGACGAATCCGATGACCAGCTCGTCGCGCTTACGCACGGTTGCCGCCGGGCGGATCCGCTCCGTGTTCACCCCGTTGGGCACCACTCGTGCGCGCTCTGCGGCCTCGGGCACCGTGCGGCGGACCCAGTCAGCCACCGGTGCGGAGACGCAGCTGAGCAGATCGGCGGCACCCAGAGTGCGCGCCGTCGTCGCCAGTGCAGTGGTGACATCATGCAGGCTGCGGTGGGCCCGCTGCTCATCGACCAGCGGCGCATTGACCTCCACCACCAAAGGCACGGTGGGGGCGCCGAGGTTGTCATCACTGTGCCCTGCGGCGGCATCGGCCGGCAGCTCATCGTCCCGCAGCGCCTTGCTGAGCCTCGCCCCGGCCTCAGAGAACAGGGCGTAGCGCTCGTAGATCAGGCCGAAGGGCTCCTGATGATGCGTGGTCAGCGCACGATCGCTCAGCCGCTGCGCCGCGATATGCAGACGCTCCTCCCGGTCCCGCGGGTCCGCAGACAGTCCCGGCCCGTCGACCGTTTCGACGACGACCTCAAGGTCCGCGAGGTCTGCCGGGACAGACTCCCGGCCCTTCTTATCTCCGCGGCGGACGCAGTAGACGGTGACCTGGTGACCAGCGGCACGCATCGCTCGGACCATCTCCTGGACATGGACCGAGGCGCCCTTGACGTCGAAGACGCCGATGCCCGGATCGGCGAGCAGATAGGCGATCCTCATCGCAGCGCTCCTTCCGGCACGGGCTGCACGGCCGGGGTGTGTCCCGGGGTATGTCCTGGGGTGTCCTGCCGCTCGGCGGGCGCGGTGCCGCCGGTCAGCTCACGCAGTCGGCGCGCCTGAGCGGTGGAGTCGAAGAGCTCCTCGATGAGCCCGCGGGCCGCTGCGGCCATGCGCTGTCGCGCGGCCGGATTCTGCCGAGCCTGCTCGCCGGCCTCGGCGACGGCGGCGACCAGCGCATCGAGATCTCCGGTGGGCACCAGCCAGCCGGTCTCACCGGTGCGGACCACCTCGCCCACCGCTGTGACATCAGCGGCGACGCAGATGATCCCGCGGGCCATCGCCTCCAGCAGCACTGTGGGCAGACCGTCGGCGTTGCCGTCACCGCCGATCACGAACGGGGCGACGAAGAGATCATGGCTGCCCATGAGCTCCGAGACCTCGGCCTGGGTGCAGGGCCCCAGCAGCCGCACCGCATCCTGGAGTCCGAGGCGGGTGATCTGGGCGGCGAGCTCCTCGGCCAGCGGCCCGTCACCGGCGATGTCGGCGGTGACGTCGAGACCCGCGGCACGCAGCCGGGCGGTGGCCTCGATGACCAGGGAGAACCCCTTCTTCTCCACCAGACGGCCGACCGCCAAGAGCTTCAGGGGTGCTGCGGCGGCAGCGTCTCCGGGCGCGGGAGTGTCCTCGGCGACGAAGGGAAACCGCTCGAGCTCCAGTCCGTTGCGGACCAGGCGGATCTTCCCGGAGGACTCCGGGAACCGGCGGTGCAGATCGTTGAGGTTGTAGCCGCTGATCGTCACCGCGTGATGGGCGTCGGCGAACTTCGCCCGCAGGTCCTCCTCATCGGTGTCCTCGTGGAAGATGTCCTTGGCGTGGGCGGTGAAGGAATAGGGGATCCCGGAGATCGTCGAGGCGAGCCGGGCCACACTTGTGGCCACCGAGGCGAAGTGGGCATGCAGATGGGTGACCCCGTGGGCAGCCGCCGCCTCGGCGACCGCGGCGGCCTGGACGGCGTCGTCGTATCCGAACTCGAGCAGCTGCGGCAGGGCCTCGGCGAGGCCTCGGGCAAGCCGGGGGTCTTCGGCGGCGGTGCGCAGCTGGCTCCAGAGCCGGTTGGCGCTGGTCGGGCGCGGAATGTGCACCACGGGGGCGGCCACGCGGGCGAGTTCGGGGTGGAAGTGGGTGTCAGTGGTCGGGCGCAGCGAGAAGATGACGATCCGCTCGCCCTGGGCCTCACGGGCCAGGATTTCGGAGACCACGAATGTCTCGGAGAAACGCGGGTACATCTTCAGCACGTAGCCGACGACGGGTTCCGGCGCGGCGTCCGGATGGGCCAGAGGTGAGGCGTCGGTGCGGTGCGGCAGCGGCTCAGCGGACATAGCAGGCCTCCAAGGGTGCGGTGCGGGTGGTGCTGATCTCAGCGAGTGCGGCTTTTTCAGCGGATACGGCGGCTGTGAAGTGCCCGGAGGACATGGCGGGCCGGGGGGCGATGAGCTCGGCGGCCAGACGGCCCAGGCGAGTGAGCCCGTCCAAGTCGACGTCGCTGCGCTCGACGCGCCGATCCACTGCTCCGGCGAACCAGGTGCTTAGGTGGGTCGGGCTGATCTCCTCCGCCGGCAGGGTGTCCACTGCACCCACAGCGGCCAGGGCTTCTGCCCGCCGAGGCTGCTCGGCACGCCGTGCGTTGCGGGGCACGACCAGAGCCGGAGTGGAGGTGGCCATGACCTCGGCCACCGAGTTGTAGCCGCCCATGCAGACGACGGCGGACGCCTCAGCCACCAGCGCGGGGACATTGGCCGCGCTGCGCAGCACGACGACGTCCTCACCGGCCTCCCCGATCTCGCCGTGTAACGGACTGTCCTCGGATTCCTGGGGGAGTCCCGCGGCGGCGCGGACGACGGCGACGTCCTCCTGCGGCATCTGCGGGCCGGTGACGATCAGGTGCCGGTGGCCGGCCGGGATCTCAGCTTCTGCGGCCGCACGAGCGAGACGGCCGCCGTCGGACCCGCCGCCGACCATCGTCAGCACATAGGGCCGGTGTCCCGGTGAACCCGGGTCGGAGGGACGGCCGTGCGAAAGGTAACCGGTGGAGCGGCTGCGCGAGGCCAGGGCGGACGGGATCTCACCGGTGGCCAACGGGTCGTAGACGTTCTGGTCGCCGTAGATCCAGAGCGCGTCGTAGTGCGTGGCGACGGCCTCGGCACCGCCGACCGCCTCCCATTCGGCGGCCGCCACCGAGGGGGTGTCCAGGACGTCGCGCATCCCCAGCACAGTGGCGCAGCGGTGATCCTCCCGCAGCAGGCGCAGCGCCTCAGTGAGTTCCCCGCCGACGCCGAAGGGGTGGCGGTCGGCGATGAACAGATCCGGGGAGATGGCCTCCAGGGCGGCAGCCACGGCGGAGGACCGCATCTCGGTGAGCTGGTCGACGTCCATGTGCATCCGGCGCGAGGCATAGCCGGAGGAGGTGCGGGCGTATCCGGGCAGGACCAGCCAGTCCCAGCCCTCCGGAAGCGAGTCGCCGGCGGCGTCGGGATGCCCGGCGATCAGCAGGCCTCCCACCGTCTGGCCGGTCAGTCGCGGCAGGTCGGCGGCCAAGGCATAGGCGACGGCGCGGTTGCGCCGGGCGTGGCCGAGCCCGACGGAGTCGTGCGAGTACAGCGCCACGGTGATGCTCATCGGCTGCCCTCCTCATCGGTCCCGGATTCCCACCGGGCTGACGTGCGGTGTTCACTCAGAGTGTCCTGAGGGTTCATGAGAGGACGATGAGAAGAGCCCTCATCCGGGGTGGTGCACGGGTTTCGCTGGGTGGCCGTGGGCTTGTCGTGCCTTGTCATGGCGGGGCCGACGTCACTAGTTTGAGACTATGACCACATATGCAGTGACGAACCCCGCCACCGGTGAGGTGGAGCGCGAATTCCCGACCGCCACCGACGAGCAGATCGCCCAGGCCCTCGACGCCGCGGGCAAGGCCCTCCAGGGGTGGTCGGCGACGGCACCGTCCCAGCGGGCGCAGCTGCTCAGCCGAGTAGCTGACATCTACGAGCGGCGCGCCGAGGAGCTCGCGGCGATCATCACCCGGGAGATGGGCAAGCCGAAGCAGCAGGCTGCGGCCGAGCTGCAGATCGTCGTCTCGATCTACCGGTACTACGCCGAACACGGTGAGGAGTACCTCGCTGACGAGGAGGTGCCGGTGGCCCGGGGTGGCCGCGCGCTGGTGCGCAACGAGCCCTACGGCGTGCTGCTGGGGATCATGCCCTGGAACTTCCCCTACTACCAGGTGGCCCGGTTCGCCGCGCCGAACCTGATGATCGGCAACACCATCCTGCTCAAGCACGCCCCGCAGTGCCCGGAGTCCGCCGCGGCGATGGAGGAGATCTTCCGTGAGGCGGGCCTGCCCGAGGGCGCCTACGTCAACGTCTATGCCTCGAATGAGCAGGTCGCCGAGCAGATCATCCCCGACCGCCGGGTCCAGGGCGTCTCACTGACCGGTTCGGAGCGGGCCGGGGCCGCCGTCGCGGAGATCGCCGGCAAGCACCTGAAGAAGATCGTCCTGGAGCTGGGCGGCAACGACCCGTTCATCGTGCTCGACCGCGAGGTGGTGCCTCAGGCGGTGAAGCGGGCGCTGGCCTCCCGCATGGGCAACGCCGGTCAGGCCTGCAACGCGGCCAAGCGGATCATCGTGCTCGATGAGTTCTATGACGAGTTCGTGGAGAAGCTGGAGGAGGCCGTGCGCGGGGTGGAGCTCGGCGATCCGAGCTCGGAGGACACGTTCATGGGGCCGATGTCCTCGGAGCGGGCGGCTGAGGATCTGGACGCTCAGGTCCAGGACGCCGTCTCCCACGGGGCGAAGGTCCACTCCGGTGGGCGGCGCGCTGACCGCCCCGGGGCCTGGTACGAGCCGACCATGCTCACCGGCCTCACCCAGGAGATGCGCGCCTACCGGGAGGAGCTCTTCGGACCGGTGGCCATGGTCTACCGGGTGGCCGACGACGACGCCGCCGTCGCCCTGGCCAATGATTCCGACTACGGGCTTTCGGCCTCGGTGCATTCCTCTGACGTGGCCCGTGCCGAGCAGGTGGCCGAGCGCCTGGAGACCGGCATGGTCTACCTCAACGAGGGCTCGGGCACTGCCGCCGAGCTGCCCTTCGGTGGGGTGAAGCGTTCGGGCATCGGCCGTGAGCTGGGCCGTTACGGCATGGAAGAGTTCGTGAATAAGCGCCTGGTGAAGTACGCCAAGGGCTCCTGAGCCCGGCGCCCTCCGTCGAGGGAGAGAATCTGGTCCTGTTTCCCGGCGTGTCGTGACCAGTTTCTCTCCCTCGGTGAGGGGAGCCAGCCGCCGCCGTCGAGGGAGCGAAAGTGTGCGCCCCGCCCGGCGTATCGTCGCGATTCTTGCTCCCTCGATGTCCAGTACGCGCGCCTGCTCCATCGGGGGAGAGAATCTGGTCTCAGAACTCGGCGTGTCGCGGTAATTTTCTCTCCCTCGATGAGGGTTCTGGGGCTGAGACTCAACCGGGCCTCAGGGTCCAACCCCGCCACTGGGGTCGGGACAGTGGGAGACTCGGGGAGACTCAGCCGCGGCGGGCGACGACGGCGGCGTCGTAGAGGGCCCGGGTTGTGGCACCGTGCTCTGCCGCCACAGCTTTGGCCGCGTCTTTGAGCCGTTCACCGGAAGATTCCCGCCGCAGCACCAGCTCCACCAGCTCCTCCTCGCCCAGCGCCTGGGCCGGCTCGGCCCCACCGATCACCAGCACCACTTCACCGCGCACCGGCTCCTCAGCAGCCTCAGCCGCCAGCTCGCCTAAGGTGCCGCGCCGGATCTCCTCGTGTTTCTTGGTCAGCTCGCGGCAGACCGCGGCACGGCGCGAGGCGCCCAGCTCCTCGGCTAACTCAGCCAGAGTCGCTGCCGTGCGGTGCGGGGACTCAAAGAGCACAGTGGTCCACTCCTCATCGCGCAGCCGCGTGATCAGCTGCCGCCGCTGGCCACCGCGCCGCGGCAGAAACCCGGCAAAGGTGAACCGGTCCGTCGCCAGACCGGAGAGCGCCAACGCCGTCACCACGGCTGAAGCCCCCGGTGCCACAGTGGCCTCGACCCCGGCCTCCACCGCCGCGGAGACCAGTCGGAACCCAGGGTCGGACACCGCCGGCATCCCCGCATCGGAGACCACCAGCACCCGCGTTCCGCCCTGCAGCTGCACGACGAGCTCCGCCGCGCGGGAGGCTTCATTATGCTCGTGCAGGCTCACCAGCTGCCCGGCAGGCCGCACTCCCAGCGCCTGGCAGAGCTGCCGCGTGCGGCGGGTGTCCTCACAGGCGATCACCTCGGCGGTGCGCAGCAGCGCGCGCAACCGCTCGGTGGTGTCGGAGAGGTTGCCGATCGGCGTGGCGGCCAACACCAGCGGCACATCCCACAGCCCCGGAGGCATCACCGGGATCTCACCGGTCTGGTTCGTGTCCTCCACAGGTCACCTCGCCCCTCGCCGACACCTTCGGCAAGTAGCATACCCACGATGACCAGCAGCCAGATCCTCGCCGAGACCGGCACGCGAGACGCCCCCGACGCCGAGGCCGCCGCCCGACGCCGGGCGCTTCAGGAACGGCTCCACGCGGTTCCGTTCCGCCCCGGGATCTGGGGATGGCTCGTGCCGATCGCGGTCACCGTCCTCGCCGGTCTGCTCCGCCTGCGTGACCTGGGCTTCCCACATCGGCTGATCTTCGACGAGACCTATTACGCCAAGGACGCCTACGCGATGCTGCTGGCCGGGGTCGAACTCGAGTGGCCCGAGGACGCCGATGAGGCGTTCCTCGCCGGAGACCCGCAGCCGCAGATGACCGGGGACTACGTGGTGCACCCGCCCTTAGGGAAATGGCTCATCGCCGCTGGGATGCGCCTGGTCGGGGAGGACACCGCCGTGGGGTGGCGGATCTCCGCCGCCGTCGCCGGGACACTGGGCGTGCTGCTGGTCGCGCTGATCGCCCAGCGGATGTTCCGCTCCGTGCTGCTCGGCGGTGTGGCCGGCACACTGACAGCAGTGGACGGCCACCACCTGGTGATGAGCCGGGTCGCGCTGCTGGACATCTTCCTCATGGTCTTCGTCCTTGCCGCCTTCGGTGCTCTGCTCGCCGACCGGTACCGCACCAGACGCCAGCTGGCCGCGCGGGCCGCCGCCGTGACGACGACGCGCTGGGGCCCGGTCGTCCTCTTCCGGCCCTGGCTGTTCCTCGCGGCGGTGCTGCTCGGCGCCGCCGTCGCGGTGAAGCTCTCGGGCCTGGCGTTCCTCGCCGTCTTCGGCGTGATGTTCCTCTGCTGGGAGGCACAGGCCCGGCGGGAACTGGGCGTGCGGCCCTGGTTCGCCGCCTCCATGCTCCGCGACGGCGTGTGGGCTGCGGTCACCGTGCTCCCGCTGGCCGCGCTGACCTATCTCGCCTCCTGGACGGGATGGCTGCGCTCAAGCATGGGGTACGGGCGGCACTGGGCTGCGGAGAACCCCGCCGAAGGGGTGGCTTCCCTCGTGCCGGAGTGGCTGCGCTCGCTGTGGCACTACCATGCGATGTCCACAGAGTTTCACCAGGGGCTCGCCTCCGGTCACGACTACGCCTCCACCCCCTGGACCTGGCTGTTCATGGGCCGTCCGGTCTCCTTCCACTACCAGTCCTTCGACGCCGGGGAGGAGGGCTGCACGGTGGAACGCTGCTCCTCGGCGATCCTCGATCTTGCCAATCCGCTGCTCTGGTGGGCCGGCACTGCCGCGCTGGTCACGGTGCTTCTGCTGTGGATCGGCCGCCGGGACTGGCGCTACGGGGCCATCCTGGCCGGCGTCGTCGGCGGATTCGCGGTGTGGCTGCTCTTCCCGGACCGCACGATGTTCTTCTTCTACACGATCGCCTACCACCCGTTCGTGATCCTGGCCGTGGTCGCCGTGCTCGGGCTGCTGCTGCGCGTGGGCGCGGCACCGCGCCGCAATACGGTGCTGGTGCTGGGCTTCGTGCTGCTCGTGGTCGCCGTCTCGGTGTACTTCTGGCCGCTGTGGACCGGTGAGCTCATCGACTATGAGCACTGGCGCGAGCGGATGTGGCTGCCTTCCTGGGTCTGAGCGCGGACCGGCAGCGTGGCGATGGTCTGAGGTCAGACCCCGTGGGTGAGTCCCGTCGGTGAGCCCCGTGGGCGAGTTCACGGGCGAGTTCCGCGGGTGAGCGGGCCGGTTATATAGTGGCCGGGTGACTTCCGCCGCACCTGCTGCCGCACAGCCCACCACAGAGCCGAGCAATGCGCCGATCAAGGCGATCACTGAGGCGACGACCGCGAAGATGGTCAGCCTCGACGACGACGCCAACGTCACCGATGGCCTGCTCCACCTCGTCGCGCAGGACCCGAGCTGCCCGGTCTATGCGGTGCCCAACGGCGCCGGCGGGTGGATCGACGTCAGCGCAGCCCGTTTCCTGGCCCAGGTCCGCTCGGTGGCCCGTGGACTCATCGCTTGCGGTGTGGAGCCCGGTGACCGCGTCGCGGTGATGTCGCCCACCAGCTACCCCTGGGCCGTGGTGGACCAGGCGATCTGGTTCGCCGGGGGCATCTCGGTGCCGATCTATGAGACGAGCTCGGTGAGTCAGGTCGTGCATATCCTCACCGACTCTGCGGCCAGCCTGGCGCTGGCCGGCACGGCGGACATCGCCCAGACCCTGGACTGGGCGGCCTCGGAGGCCGGGGTCCAGGTGCCAGTGCACAGCATCAGGGACGACGCCGCGCTGACGGCGCTGGCCGCATACGGTGCTCAGGTGCCTGAGTCTCAGCTCGAGGATTACCGCACTGCGGCGGGACTCGACGATGTCGCCACCCTGGTCTACACCTCTGGCACCACCGGCACCCCTGCTGGTGCGCGGATCACCCACCGGAACCTGGCTGAGGGTGGGGCGAACATCGTCGAGTTCGCCACCGAGATCATCGGCGGCTCCGGCTCGCGGACTCTGCTGTTCCTGCCGTTGGCCCATGTGCTGGCGCGCGCGGTGCAGCTGATGTGCCTCCATGCCGGGGTCCAGGTGGCACATTCGGCATCCACCGCCACGTTGCTTCAGGACCTCGCCTCATTCCGCCCCACCTGGCTGCTGGGTGTGCCGCGGGTGTTCGAGAAGGTGTACCAGGCCGCCTCAGCCAAGGCGCACGCCCAGGGCAAGGGGCGGATCTTCGAAGCTGCCCGGCGCACCGCCATCGCCTACTCCCAGGCGCTGGATGAGGCGGCTGCCGGCCGCGGGGAGGGGTCCTCACGGCGGTTGCGGGCTCAGCGCGCCGTGTTCTCCCGGGTGGTCTACGCGAAACTGCGGGCCACTCTGGGTGGCAGGGCGCGGTTCATGATCTCCGGGGCGTCCTCGTTGGATGCGGAGATCGCGCATTTCTTCACCGGGGTGGGTGTGCCGGTGAAGGAGGGGTACGGGCTGACGGAGTCCACCGCCCCGGTGACATTGAATCTGCCCGGGTTCACCCGTATCGGTTCGGTGGGTCTGCCGGTGCCGGGGTCCACGGTGCGGATCGCCGAGGACGGCGAGGTGCTGCTGCGCGGCCCCGTGGTCTTCGACGGCTATCACGCCGCGGAGCAGCGCAACCGTGAGGCCTTCGATGAGGAGGGCTTCTTCCGCACTGGAGATCTCGGTGCGCTGGATGAGGACGGCTATCTGCGCATCACCGGGCGCAAGAAGGAGCTGATCGTCACTGCGGGCGGGAAGAACGTCCACCCGACACCGTTGGAGGAGCTGGTCCGCCGTGAGCCGCTGGTCAGTCAGGTGGTGATCGTCGGGGACGGTCAGCCGTTCGTGGGTGCGCTGATCACCCTGGACCCGGAGGCGCTGGCCTCCTGGGCGCGGCTGAACGGCCGTACCGAGATCAGCCTGACCGAGGCCGCCGACGACGAGCAGATCCGCGCGCAGATCCAGCGGTCAGTCGACGAGGCCAATGCGTCTGTCTCCCGGGCGGAGTCGGTGCGGCGCTTCACGATCCTCGATGCGGAGCTCACGGAGGCTTCCGGTCATATGACTGCGTCGATGAAGCTGCGCCGGCATCAGGTGCTGACGGACTTCTCCGATCAGGTTGACGGACTGTATCAGGGGTGAGCATGGAATCACAGCGGCCGTTGATCGTGACGGGGCAGACTCCCGCCCCTTACGTGCCCTGCCCGTCCCCGGAGGCCGCTGAGGCTGCCGAGGGTGGCGAGTTCGACGGTGGGGGAGCCGAGGGGCCCGTGCGGGATTCCCGGGAGGAGCATTCCCGGCGGAAACGCCGTCTGGAGTATCCGCCCGCGCCGGAACCGCTGCCGGTGCCGATGATCGACAATCACGCGCATCTGGACTTCCGGGACGGGATGCTCACCGTGGAGGTGGCTGAGGCGCTGGCTGTAGCTCAGGCGGTCGGTGTCAGTGGAGTGATCGGGGTCGGTTATGACGTCGCCTCCTCGGAGTTCTCCGTGCGCGCCGCCCAAGAGCATCGGGGCATGAAGGCCGCAGTGGCGCTGCACCCCAATGAGGCTCCGCAGCTGGTGGAGCGCGGTGAGTTCGAGGACGCCTTCGCCCGGATCGTCGAGCTCAGCGGCGAGGATCAGGTCGTCGCGGTGGGGGAGAGCGGTATGGACCGTTTCCGCACCGGCGAGGAGGGGATCGCCGCTCAGCGGCAGAGCTTCGCCCGGCACATCGAGCTCGCCGTCGAGCGGTCTCTTGCGCTGCAGATCCATGACCGGGATGCCCATGACGACGTCGTCGCCGTGCTGCGGGAGGCGCCCCGGCTGCCGGAATCCGTCGTCTTCCACTGTTTCTCCGGCGACGCCGAGCTGGCGCGGATCTGCAATGACAACGGCTGGTATATGTCCTTCGCCGGGACGGTGACGTTCAATAATGCCGCAGGCCTGCGGGAGGCGCTGGCGATCGCTGATCCGCAGCTGATCCTGGTGGAGACCGATACCCCGTTCCTCACTCCGCATCCGTATCGGGGGCGGCCGAATGCCCCGTATCTCATCCCGCAGACGCTGCGGTTTATGGCCGAACATCGTGAGACCACGGTGGAATCTCTGGGGCAGCAGGTCATGTACAACACCGTCCAGGCTTATGGGGCCTGGACGTGAGTGCGATGCCCGAGCTGCTCTCGGCGGCTCATATCCGCCAGCTGGCGGCCCGGCTGAACGTGCACCCCACTAAGCAGTGGGGCCAGAACTTCGTGATCGATCCGAACACGATCCGCCGGATCGTCGGTCTTGCGGAACTCAGCGGGCAGGAACATGTCCTCGAGGTGGGGCCGGGCCTGGGATCGTTGACCTTGGGCCTGTTGGACGAGGCCGCGCAGGTCACCGCGGTGGAGATCGACCCGGTCTTGGCGGCCCAGCTGCCGGAGACGGTCTCCGCGTTCCGGGCGGAATCGGCCGCTCAGCTCGCCGTCGTGCAGGCTGACGCCCTCAGGGTCGGTGCCGAAGAGCTGGATGCCCCTGAGGTGTTAGTGGCGAACCTGCCCTATAACGTGGCGGTCCCGGTGGTGCTGCACCTGCTGCAGCAGCTGCCCGAACTCGACCGGGGGTTGGTGATGGTCCAGGAGGAGGTTGCTGACCGTCTGGTCGCCGGCCCGGGGTCCAAGGTCTACGGTGTGCCCTCGGTGAAGGCCGCCTGGGACACCACGATGCGCAAGGCCGGAGTGGTCGGCCGACGGGTGTTCTGGCCCGAGCCGCGGATCTCCTCGGGGCTGGTCCGGTTCGACCGGCGGGCCACCGCCGCGGATCGGCTCGGCCTGGAGGTCTCCCGGGAGGCGGTCTTCGAGGTGATCGATGCGGCCTTCGCCCAACGGCGCAAGACGCTGCGTGCAGCACTGTCCGGCCTCGCCGGCTCCGGAGCCGAGGCCGAACAGGTGCTGCGGCAGGCCGGAGTCTCCCCGCAGGCCCGCGGAGAGACCCTCACCGTGGAGGATTACACGCGCATCACCGCCGTTGTGGCGCAGCGCCCCTAGCTCACGGGGAATCCACCATGTGCCGTGCTCCGTCACGGTAGATCAGGGCGTGATCGTCAGGGAGCAGCACCAGGGGGAAGTCGGCGTCGTAGGTCTCCACGACCTTGCCGATGACGGCGGCCGGATACGGCGCCAGGTTGCCGTCGGCGTGGGGAACGACGACGTCGTCGACAAGGCCCAGGCCGGTGAAGTCCTGCAGCTCCGGCACCTGGCGGGGATCATCCATCAGGCAGATCGGTTCGATGCTGGGACCGGCGACCACCGCCCCGGCGCTGGCGCCCATATAGGGCATCCCGCCCCGCACCGCCTCGAGGAGCACCTGATCTGCTCCCGAGGTGCGCAGTGCGTGCAGCAGCGCGAAAGTGTGCCCGCCGGCGAGGTAGAGGGCATCGACCTCCTCCAGGACGGCCTGGAAGTCAGCAGGACTCATCCGGCTGGTGGTCACGTCACGGAGTTCGTATCCCAGACGGTTGAGCTGGTCCCGCTCATCGGCGACGAACGCCTCACCCGCGAAGGGGGCGGCGGCGTCGTCGATATAGGCGATGCGCACCGGTGCGCCGGTATCGGGCAGGGACTCCTCGAGGAAGGCGGGTACCGCGCTGACACCGAGGGAGAGCAGAAGAATGTCCATGTCAGCACTCTACGCCCGAGGTGTGACATCCGGTGTGGACCGGCCGGAGACTGGGGACACCGGGGGTGGAACAGCCATGTCAGAGCCCCGCGATAGAGTCAGAACCGAGCCGCCGACCCGGGTCATGAAGGAGCACCGCAGGATGAGGGACAGCGAGTTCTTCGGCTACGTCACCGCAGTGGCGCCGGGGAAGGTGAACATGGGCCTGCGTGTGGGGCCGCAGCGTGAGGACGGCTACCACTCGGTGGCGACCCTCTACCTGGCGGTCTCGCTGCATGAGGAGGTCACCGCCTCCCCGAGGGATGATGGCGCGGTGACCGTCACCCTCTCGGAACGTTCGGCCTTCCGGGAGACCGAGTTCCGTGACCGGCGCACCGGGGAGGCCGTCACCGTGCCGGTGCCGGTGGATGAGAACAACCTCGCTCATCGGGCGGCGGTGCTGCTGCGGGAGAAGCTCGGCCACCGCGACGGCGTGGACCTGACCATCACCAAGAACGTGCCGATCGCCGGTGGCATGGGCGGCGGCTCCGCCGATGCGGCGGCGGCTCTGGTGGCTTGTTCGGCGCTGTGGGATGCCGGCTACTCCAAAGAGCAGCTGGCGGAGCTGGGGGCGGAGCTGGGGGCGGATGTGCCCTTCGCGATCTTCGGCGGTGCCGCCGTCGGGCAGGGGGTGGGGGATGAGCTCTCTCCGCTGCTGACCCGCGGTGAGCTGCATGTGGTGGTGGTGCCGGCCACCACGGGACTCTCCACCCCGGAGGTCTATGCGCGGCTGGATGCGCTGCGACAGGAGGCCGGCATCGTCGCCGAGACTCCGGAGCTGGACCAGGACCTCATCCGGGCGGTGTGCACCGGTGATGCCGAGTCTGTGGCGGTGCTGATGGCCAATGACATGCAGGCCCCGGCGGTGTCCATGCTCCCGGTGCTCGACGACATGATGGACGTCGGAATGGTGGAGGGCGCGCTGCAGGGTATGGTTTCCGGTTCCGGGCCGACGGTGATGTTCCTGACCCGCGATGCCGAGTCCGCCGCCGCGCTGGCCGGACGGTTGGAGGAACGGACCTCCGCCTGGGCGATTCCGGTGACGGGCCCGGCGCAGGGGGCGCGTCTGCTCACGCACCGTCCGGGGGAGTCTCCGGTGCGGGGCTGAATCTGCGGGTTGAACCTCTGGGGGTTTGAATCTGCGGAGCTGAACCTGTCAGGGCGTGGGCTGAGGGCCGCACGGTTCGGTGTGCGGGCCGTTCCTGCGATAAGTGTTAACCCATGGCACATCTGCTCGGAGCCGAAGGGCTCTCCATCACCTTCGGAACGCGCACCGTCCTGGACGAGGTCACCCTCGGCATCGACGCCGGTGATCGGATCGGCATCGTCGGGCGCAATGGGGACGGCAAATCCACGCTGATGCGGCTGCTGGCCAAGCGTGCCGAGCCGGACTCCGGCCGGGTGACCTGGCGCAATGACGTCAGCGTCGGGTTCCTGGACCAGTCCGATGTGCTCGACGGTGAGCACAGTGTGCGCCGGGCCGTGGTGGGTGAGGCGGCGGACCATGAGTGGGCCTCAGACCCCAAGATGCGCGACATCGCCGCCGGGCTGCTTGACGGCCTCGACTGGGAACGCCCGGTACGTGCGCTCTCCGGCGGCCAGCGGCGCCGGGTGGCACTGGCGCGGCTGCTGATGTCCGATGATGACGTGCTGATGCTCGATGAGCCCACCAACCACCTCGACGTCGAAGGCGTGGCCTGGCTGGCCGAGCATCTGAAACGGCGGTGGAGGGCCGACGACGGCGCGTTCCTGGTGGTCACCCACGACCGCTGGTTCCTCGATGAGGTCTGCACGCTGACCTGGGAGGTCCATGATGCGACGGTCGATGCCTTCGACGGCGGCTATGCCGCCTACACGCTGGCCCGGGCCGAGCGCGACCGTGCGGCTGCGGTGGAGGAGCAGAAGCGTCAGCAGCTGGTGAAGAAGGAGCTGGCCTGGCTGCGCCGGGGAGCTCCGGCGCGCACATCGAAGCCGAAGTTCCGCATCGATGCGGCCAACGCCCTCATCAACGATGTCCCGGCCCCGCGTGACACGCTGCGGCTGCAGAAGATGGCCACGGCCCGGCTGGGTAAGGATGTGCTCGACCTCGAAGACGTCTCGCTGACCGTTGACGTCGCCGACGTCGAGGCCGAAGTGCGCGATGAGAAGCTCATCTTCGATCACGTCACCTACCGGCTGGCCCCGGGCGAGCGGGTCGGCGTCGTCGGCGTCAACGGTGCCGGGAAATCGACGCTGCTGAAGCTGCTCGACGACCAGATCACCCCGGACTCCGGGCGGGTCAAACGGGGCAAGACGGTGCGTACGGCGATCCTCTCCCAGGAGGTCCATGAGCTGGAGTCCCGTGCCCACCGGCGGGTCCAGGAGGTGATGACGGAGGAGAAGTCGGTCTTCGACGTCGGAGGCCGGGAGATGAGCGCGGGCCAGCTGCTCGAGACTGTGGGGTTCCCGCGTTCGCGGCAGTGGACGCCGGTGGGTGATCTCTCCGGTGGCGAGCGGCGGCGGCTGCAGCTGCTGAAGCTGCTCACCGGGGAGCCGAATGTGCTGATGCTCGATGAGCCGACCAATGACCTCGACACTGACACCCTCGCTGCTGTCGAGGATCTGCTCGACGGCTGGCCGGGCACGCTCATCGTCGTCAGCCATGACCGTTATCTGCTGGAGCGGGTGACCGACCACCAGCTGGCGCTGCTCGGTGATGGCACGTTGCGGAACCTGCCCGGCGGCGTCGAGCAGTATCTGACGATCCGTGCTGGTCGTGAGGCGGCGCCGGGTCCGACGGGGAAGACGTATCATCGCGCTTCCGGTGCTGCGGGTGAGGCTGCGGCCGGAGCTGATCCCGGGCCGGCTGGGTCGGGGAGTGCGGCGCCGGAACGTGCCGGGGGAGTGCCGGCTCAGCCCGCGTCGGCTGCCGGTGGTGGGGCCAGTGAGGCCGAGAAGCGCCAGGCGCGCAAGCAGATGGACCGGGTGGAGAAGCAGATGCAGCGGCTGAGCGAGCGGCAGGCCGCGCTGCACGAGCAGATGGCTGAGGCGGGGCAGGCCGTCGATACTGAACGGCTCACCGCCCTGCAGTCGGAGCTGACCGAGGTCGACACGGAACTGGCCGAGCTGGAAGAGATCTGGCTCGAGGCCGGGGAGCTCGCCGACTCCTGACCTGCGCGGCTGTTCAGTGCCCCGCGTCGGTAGGCGCCACGCCCGCAGGCACCATACCCGCAGGCGCCACACCCTGAGCCGCCTACCGTGAGTCACCCGCCCCGAGCCGAGGCCGCCATCATCGATGGAGAGAAAATGACTGCGACACGCCGGGCGGGTAGACCAGATTCTCTCCCTCGATGAAGGGACCGCCTGAACCACTCATCGAGGGAGCAAAGTTGGTGGCGACACGCCGAGTTCCGGGACCAGATTCTCTCCCTCGAGGGGGTGGGTCAGCTGCGGAGGCGCAGTTGCCCCTGCACCAGTTGCCCCTGCACCAGTTGGACCTGCACCGCGAGGTGGTCCGAGGCGAAGGAGTTCTCCTCGTGTTCAGGGATATGCCGAGCAGTGCCGCCGTACTCCCGGAATCCGGCATCCTGCAGTGCGTCGTGATCGTCCGCCGCACCGCCGAGATGCTCAGCCGCACGGACCTCAAAGCCGTTGACGAACACGAAATCGATCCGGTCCCTCGGCTCATCACTGAGCGTGTGGATCTGCGACCACGTCAGCCCCGGTGACAGCACAGGATCCGGGTGCACGCTGCGGAACGCGTCGACGAAGCCAGCCTCCAGCATGCGCGCAGTCGCCGGCCACTGCGCGGCCGGACGCATCCCCCCGTTCCAATCCTGCGGGGAGGGAACATTGAAGTCCCCGGCGACGACGACGGCGGTCCCCTCGGGCAGCTCGGCCAGACGCTCGGCCGTGACCTCGAGGATCTTCTCCGCCTGCTCGTCCCGAAGCCGTTCACCCTCCTGCGCGAACACCGCCTCGGCCCCGCGCGGGAGTTCGTCGGCCCGGTACGGTCCGTAATCGGTGTGCTCCAAATGCACCGACCAGACCAGCACCGGAGCCTCGGGGGTCCACACCACCGCGGCTGTGGCGTAGGGTGCGGTGTCAGTGCTCAGCAGCTGCACCGGCCACCGGCTGAGGATCGCATTGTCGAAGTCCTGCTGAGCCACACTCAGTCCGAGCCGGCGCCCCAGCCGGGCGGCGGCATCACCCCAGCACTCCTGCAGGCACACCACGTCGGGACGTTCGGCCGCCAGCAGCTCGGCCTGCCGGTCGGCGCCTTCGTGCATCTTCTCTCCGCCGTACCAGAGGTTCCAGCTGAGCAGTCGCAGGGTTCTGGGCTGCTGCGAGTCGGTCATCTCGTCACCTCATCTTCACTCGTGACCTCGACGGCATCTTCTGCCGAATCGTCAGGCGGCATCATCAGCGCTGACCTCGGTCAGGCTCGCCAGGCGGTGCGGCCCACGCAGCGAGACGTCGGCACGCTCATTGACCCCGCACACCATCATGCCCGCCGACTCCGCCGCCGCGGAACCGGCTGGGGAATCCTCGAAAGCCGCACAGTCCTGCGGCGCGATCTGCAACCGCTCAGCCGCGGCCAAGTAGAGGTCCGGCGCCGGCTTGCCGTGGGGGACATCTTCGACAGTGCACACCGCACTCAGCCGCGGAAGGATCCCCAAGGCGCCCAGCATCGATTCCACATCCACCCGGCGTCCGTTGCTGGCTACGGCAACGGGCAGTCGGCAGGCCAACTCGGTGACCAGCTCCACCGCCCCGGGCATCGGCTCCACGCCCTCATGCAGCAGGGAGGAGTAGGTCGTGTTCAGCTCAGCGGTCAGGCGCGCCAGTCCGACGTCCTCGCGGGACCCCCCACCGTCCCCGGTCTGGGAACTCAGCAGCTGCCGAGCGGTGTCATGAGCGGTGAGCCCAGCGAACCGCTCCAGATCACCGCAGTCCAGCCCGCGGCGCAGATGCCATTGCTCCAGCATGCTCAGCCACACCGATTCCGAGTCCACGAGCACCCCGTCGCAGTCGAAGACCACCGCACGGACCCCTCGGATATCGGCTCCTGAACGCAGGTGCAGCACCACATCACCGGGGCCGCTCATGCAGCGGTCTCTGCTGCGGCGCGCGCCGGGACCACCAGCGCCGGGGCGTCGGTCAGATGCGGCGCCACCGTCGTACCGGGCACCAACTGACGGGCCTGGGAAGCGAAGACAGAGGCGATCAGCTCCGCGTTCCCGCCCTCGTCAGCCCCTCCGTCCACCTGCCGTGCCGCGCGGATGATCGTGCGCTCACCGGTGAAGACCTGGGACACCACGGTGTAGGCGCCATCCTGCTGTGGACGCAGGTCCAGATCCTCCGGGCGGACGAAGATCCGATCTGCGTCAGAGTCAGCGCCGTCGGACCGGACCTCTGTGACCGGCCCTCGGGTGAACCCACGCGGCACCGTCAGCTCACTGATGCTGCCGACGAACCGAGCGACGAACTCCGTCGCCGGGCGCTGATAGACCGTCTGCGGTGCGTCGAGCTGCTCGATCACCCCGCCGTTGAGCACGGCCACACGGTCAGCCACAGCCAGGGCCTCCTCCTGATCGTGGGTGACGAACAGTGTGGTGATCCCCAGCTGCTGCTGCAGCCGCCGGATCTCATCGCGGATCTGGGAGCGCACGATGGCGTCCAGCGCCGAGAGTGGTTCATCGAGCAGCAGCACCGAGGGCTCCACCGCCAAGGCCCGGGCCAGGGCCACACGCTGCTGCTGACCGCCGGAGAGCTGGTGGGGGAAACGGTCGGCCAGATGCGCCAGCCCGCACATCTCCAGCAGCTCCCCAGCCCGCCGTGCCCGGTATTCGCGCCGCACCCGCCGGATGCGCAGACCGTACTCCACGTTGTCCTGCACGCTGAGATTCGGGAACAGGCTGTAGGCCTGGAAGACCATGCCGATCTCCCGGCGGTTCGGTGAGACGGCAGTGACGTCCTCACCGGAGATGAGCACCCGTCCGGCAGTCGGCTTCTCGAATCCGGCGAGGATGCGCAGTGCCGTGGTCTTCCCGCAGCCCGAGGGCCCGAGCACGGTGACCAGCTCCCCGGCGCTGAGCTCGAGGTGCAGGTCATCCAGCACCGTGGTGGGGCCGAAGGACTTGGTGACATGGTCGAAGACGACGCTGTTGCTGCGTGCAGTCATCGGTGATTCCTCACTGTGGTGGTCGGAAGCTGGAGATGCTGGAGGTGCCGGAGATCCTGGAGGTGGCCGGCGTCGGACGCGTACTCACTGCATCTCATGCGGGCTCCTGGGTCTTCGCCGCCCCGCGGGAGGCCGAGAGCGTGGCGATGAGCATCAACGCCCAGGTCACCAGGTTCAGAAGCACGGCGATGGCGATCGAGGCGCGGAAGTCGGTGGAGGAGACGGTGTAGAGCCACACCGGCACGGTCTGCTGGTTCAGCGTGGCGGCCACGGTGAACTCCCCGAAGCACAGGGCGGTGGCGAAGAACACCGAGAACAGCACCGAACCGCGCACATTGGGCAGCACGACCCGCCAGATGGTCCCCCAGATCGAAGAGCCCAGGATGGAAGAGCCCTCCACCATCGCTTTCAGCGGGATGGTGCGCAGCCCGGCGTCGACGGAGCGGAAGGTGAACGGCAGGCACAGCACCACGTAGGTGCCCACCAGGATCAGCGGCAGATCCGAGCTCTGCAGCGCCTGGCTGATCTGGTTCGGCACGGAGCCGCGGCCCTGCTGGGCGCCCCAGCGCAGCAGGGCCACCAGCCCGGCGGCCAAAGCGATAGGCGGGACCACCAGCGGCAGAGTGCACAGGATCTCCAATACGGTGCGCAGCCGTGGGGCCCACAGATGGATGGCGACGACGGCGGGCACCAGCACCGCCACCAGGGTGACGATGGTGACCAGGGAGATCAGCAGAGTCCTGGTCATCGCGCGGATCAGGCTGGCGTCCTCGGTGAGCACCGAGTAGGCGCCCAGTGAGAAGGTTCCGCCGGGGAAGGTGGCGTAGATGATCGAGCAGAGCACCGGCACCGTCACGTAGACGGCGACGGCGATGACCGGCAGCCAGCGGCCCTGACCCAAGGCACGGGAGAGGGAGAAGCCGGGGCGCTGGCTGGGGCTCGGGGCGCTCTGCCCGGTGTCCGGGATGTCCCCAGCGTCTTCGGGCTGTCCAGGCTGACCAGCCTGCCCGGCCTGCCCGGCCTGTCCAGCCTGCTCGGACTCGGATGAGGTCGTGTTCACTGCAGCCACTTCGCGCTCCTTCTCTGCAGTCGGCTGAACAGGAACAGGGTGGCCACCGCGATGACGACCATCGTCACGCCTAGGGCCATCGCCGTGGACTCACCGCCGCCACCGGTCCCGGAGCTCAGCTGCGAGGCGATGGTCAGCGGAATCAGCTGGAACCCGCCCGAGCCCATCAGCACCGCCGCGGAGGCGTGGGTGGCATAGGCCGAACCGAAGAGCAGGATCCATCCGCCGATCAGCGACGGCAGGGCTACCGGCAGTCCCACCCGGCGCCAGAACGTCCACGCGGAGCCGCCGAGCGCGGTGTTCGCCTCCGTCCACTCCTTGCGCAGCCCGACGAAGGTCGGCAGGGTGACCATGATCATCGTGGGGATCAGGAAGTACTGGTACATCACGACCAGGCCCTGCCAGGAGTAGAGCGTGAACCCGGTGTCACCGAGGTTGAGCATCACGTAGACCAGCCCGGTATTCCCCAGCGTCACGATGAAGGAGAAGGCCAGCGGGGCGCCGCCGTCGTTGGCCAGCACGGAGGAGAACACCGCGACCACAGAGTCCAGACGCTTCGAGCGGATCTGGGAGATGCACAGTGCGGTGACGGCTCCGACGACGGCGGCGATCAGCGATCCCACCAGGGAGACCAGCACCGAGTTCGTCAGCGCCCGGGCGTGGGCGCCTGCGAGGCCGGAGAAGTTCTCCACGCCGAGAGTGGAGCCGCCGTCGCCGTCGTCCACGGTGAACGCGATCATCGTCATACCGAACAGCGGCAGCAGGAAGAACAGCGTGATGATCAGTCCCAGCGGGGCGATGGCCAAAGCTGCCGGAGACCGCAGGGCGCGGCCGACCCCGCCCCACCGGCGGCGGCTCAGCAGCGGAGCCGAACCGCCGCCGGAGGAGGGGGCTCGCGCAGTCAGCGCAGCGGGCTGCTGGGTCACTGCAGCGCCTCGGACCACTCAGCTTCTACGACCTCCTGGTTGGCCTCGCGCTGGTCCAGGTCCGGCATCTCAGCCTCGATGGCCTCGGTGCCGCCGGGCAGCGCGTCCAGGGCCTCCTGGTTCACAGTGTCCTGATCGATCATCGCCTCGAGGCGGACCGGGGTCACGTACCCCTCCAGCAGCAGGTTCTGGCCTTCGTCGGAGAACAGGAACTCGTAGAACAGCCGTGCCACCGCCGGATGCGGGGCATCCTCATTGATGGAGGCGGCGTAGAAGGAGGAGACCGCGCCGTCCTCGGGGATGGTGATCTCCAGGTCGATGTCGGCGTCCTCGGCGAGGTCATCGGCGATCGGCTGGAGGTTGAAGTCCCACTCGATGATGATGGGCGTCTCACCGGTCTCGATCGTGCCGGCGGAGGCCTCGACGGGCAGGAAGTTGCCGACCTCGTCGAGCTCGTCGAAGAATTCGATGCCGGGGCTGATGTCATCCAGGCTGCCCCCGTTGGCCAGGGCGGCGGCGTGGACGATCATGAAGCCGGTCTCCCCGGTGGTGGGGTCCGAGGGGATGGCGACCTGCCCGGAGTAGTCACCGGTGAGCAGGTCCTCGAAGGAGGTGGGGCAGTCGTCGATGCGGGAGGTGTCACAGCCGATGGCCATCGTGCCGCCGAGGTGGTTGATCCAGGTGCCGTTCTCGCCGATGTACTCCTCGTCGATGTCATCGATGGTCTCGGGAGCGTATTCGGCCAGCAGCTCGTCCTCGTCGGCGTCCTGGGCGAAGCTCATCCCGGTGTCCAGGTAGTCCAGGGAGTCGTCCTGGCCCTGACGGTTGACCACGGCATTGATGAGGTCCTGAGAGGCGCCGGTGGAGGTGTCGTTGTTGATCTCGATGTCGTACTTCTCGGAGAAGGCCTCCAGCAGTCCGCCGTAGTTGGCCCAGTCGTCGTAGAGGCCCATGGCGTTGAACTGGCCCTCTTCCTGGGCGTCTTCGATGAGCTGGTCCATGCCGCCGCCGTCTTCGACGGAGGTGGCCTCGCGCCAGTTCTGGGAGGCGTCGGATTCACCGTCGCCGCCGCAGGCGGTCACGGTCAGGGCGAGCGCGGTCAGGGTGCCGGCCGTCAGGGTCAGGCGGGTGCTGTTCACGGTCTGGGTCCTTCGCAGTTGAGGGGCGAGTGGTCTGGCTCATGCAGACAACACCTATCCTCACTAGTGAACTACTGTTGGTCAAGCGTCAGATCACTAGTGAAGGTGAAGTTTCGGTGAACAGCTGTGGCCGCGGTGCCTGGGCTCGACTGCGACGTCGGCGGGTGTCGGCTAAGGTGAGCGGAACTGAGGAGAACGGAGGACCGATGACTGAGCAGGGGGTCGAGCAGCAGGCCGAGGAGGCGCCGTCGACCAGGGGTTTCGCGTTCGCGCAGATCGCTCAGGCGCTGCGCGAGGACATCGCCTCCGGGCAGTTCGCCGTCGGGGAGTCGATTCCCTCCGAGCGGCTGCTCAGTCAGCGTTTCGACGTCTCGCCGGGGACTGTGCGCGTGGCTCTGAACGAGCTGCTCAGCGAGGGCATCATCGACGGTTCCCGAGGGCGGCCGAAGAAGGTGGTGCGCCTGCCGAAGCGGCAGTCGCCGTTCAGTGAGTTCCACTCCTTCGCCCAGTGGGCGCTGCGCGAAGGCCGTGACCCGGGCGGGTTGGTGCTGGAGAGCCGGTGGAAGATCGCCTCGGAGCTCGACGTCGCGCTGCTGCAGGTGCCTGCCGGCCGGCGCATCCTCAGCATCACGCGGCTGCGCACCCTCGACGGTGAGAACGTCATGCTGGAGCGCACGCACTACCCGGAGTGGCTCGGCGAGATCATCGAATCCCTGCCCGACGACGCGCGCTCGGTGACCGCCGTGCTGGCGGAGCGGTTCGATGTCCGGTTCGCCCACGCTGAGCATATGTTCGGTGCGGAGAACGCCGCGGCTGCCGATGCCGCGCAGCTGGGCGTTGCCGAGGGCACCGCGCTGCTGACTCACCGCCGAGTCTCCCGCGACGCCGCCGGCCGTGAGCTGGAGTGGTCCACGGACCGGTACATCGCAGGGAAGATCATGCTCTCTGTGGGGAACTCCTGGCACTCCAACCCGCTGCAGTGGGCGCTGCCGGAGAGCCCCTGAGTGCCGCGGAGTGAGCGCCCGAGCGGTCTGAGCCTGCCGGGTGGTCAGGTGGGCCCGTGCCACCCCGTCATCGAAGGAGAGAAATTTGCCGCGACATGCCGATCTGGGGCACGAGTTTCTCTCCCTCGATGAGGTGGCGGGGTGCCCGGCTCGGAGCGGCCCCGGCTAGACTGAGCCACCGTGGGTGATGTCTTCGCAGGGCGCTATGAGCTCGTCGACCCGCTCGGTGAGGGCGGAGTCGGCACCGTGTGGCGTGCCTGGGACCGACGACGGCGGCACTACTGCGCGGTGAAGGTGCTGCGGCAGGTCGATGCCGCCTCACTGCTGCGGTTCATCCGCGAACAGAGCCTGCGCCTGGAACACCCGCACGTCCTCACCCCCACCGGCTGGGCGGGGGAGGACGACAAGGTCCTCTTCGCGATGCCGATGGTCCGGGGAGGCTCAGTGGCCACGCTGGTCGGGGATTTCGGCCCATTGCCGGCACCGCTGACCGCCGTGCTGCTGGACCAGCTGCTCAGCGCATTGGAGTCTATCCATTCCGAAGGAGTGGTCCACCGCGACGTCAAGCCCGCGAACCTGCTGCTCGACGCCACAGGCGCGGCCGCTCCGCATCTGTGGCTGGGAGATTTCGGTATCGCCGCCGGGGTCGATGAGCCCCGGCTCACCCAGGGGCCCTATGCGCTCGGTACGCCCGGGTACCTCGCCCCGGAGGTCCGTCAGCATGGCTGGCATCCGGACCCTCGTGCAGATCTGTTCTCCGCGGGAATGAGCGCTGTGGAGATGCTCACCGGCACAGCCCCGGAGGCGGAGCTCGACGTCGACGAGGCGCTGCGCACCGCCCCACGGGCTGAACCCGTACCTGATGAGCTGCACCGGCTCGTGACGGCGTTGGCGGAGCCCAGCCTCAGCGCGCGGATCGGTTCGGCAGCTGAGGCGAGACGGCAGCTGGCGGCGACGGGACTGCTCACTGCGCCCTCAGAGCAGTGGCCGGGCCAGAGGCCAGGGGATGTGGAGGCCGAGGAGTACGCCTTCGGGGAAGTTGAGTTCTTCGATCACATCCCGGAGCTGCCCGAGGGCTGGACCGACCACGGTCCCGCTGAGCGGGGAGCACCCGAACAGGGATCGCCTGAGCAAGGATCATCTGAGCAGAGTCCGGCAGGTCAGGAGCCGGCAGGTCAGGAGCCGGCAGGCCAGGAATCGGCGGGTCAGGCGTCAGCCGATCAAGGTCCAGCAGGTGCACCGCAGGGTTCGCCGACCGAGAACCGCTCGGTCCAGGCGTCGCCGACGTCGTACCTGCCCGCCGCGCAGGGTTCTTACCGCGACACTTCCAGCCCCCACACCCCGATGCCGCACCCCCTGCCCCGGTACGGGCCGCCACCGGCGGCGCCGCCAGTGTCATCTCCACCGCCGGCCTCTGCCCCGGTGCCCCTGTCGTCGTCGCCACCGTCTCCGTCGTCAGCGTCTGCGCAGAGCTCCGCCGTCTCCTCGGTCTCTGGGGGAGGGGCTTCTGCGGCGGGGGTCTCACGGCCGGTGCTTGTGGGTCTTGCCGTGCTCTGCACTCTGGCGGGTCTGAGCCTGCTGGCCGTGATGGTCTGGCTCATCCTCTGACCCAGCCCGTGCCACAGAGCCCCGCCGATCAGGGATTCGGACGCCGCCGGGCCAGGAAGAACAGCACGCCACCGGTGACCACCAGCACAGCGCCCAGCGTGCCGATGAGCGCGATGACGGCTGGGTGCTGCGTGAACTCACCGACCCGGTTGGAGCCCGGCCCAGCCTCCGCCCCCGGCTGCTCCGGCACTGCCGGTTCCTCATCGTCCGGGTACTGCGGGGCGCCCTCCCCGGCCTCACCGAAGGTGTCCAGCGTCAGCAGGGTTTCGACCTCCAGGTCCTCGTGGTCCGCCGCGGTGGGAAGGCTGAGCACCAGGTAATGCTCTCCGGCCACGGAGCTGCCGGAGGGGGTGGTCTCCTCGCGCTGGTTCCACTGGACCTCGGCGGTGGAGACCTGGGTGTCGGTGGGGAAACTGGTGCTCAGGTACCCGGCCCTTGAGTCCAGCCGCCCATACAGCGGGTCCAGCACGGCCAGGTGGATGCGCTCCAGAGCCTGCCAGGCGTCGTAGTCCTCCTCGGTCGGCTCGGAGACGTAGGCCTCGGCCTGGAGGCGCTGCCCCCAGTCCAGGGGTACGCGGAAGACCCGTGTCTGCCCGGGGGAGAGCGTGACTCGGTAGGTCTGCGCCGGATTGAGTGCTGTGGCATCGGCGAAGGAGGCCCCGCCGGAGATCGTCTCAGCATCAGCGGTGTCCCGGCCGATGTCTGTCCACTCCGGAGCCTCCGGCTCAGCGGCCGGCAGGTCATCGAGGTTCTCCGGGAGCGGTTCGTCGAAGACGACGATCTCCAGCGGCCGTCCTGCCGACTGACTCTGACTGTTCTGCGCGCCGGGCTGCAGCTCCACGGTGAGGACGAGCTCTTCGGCCTCCTTGCAGGACTCCGAGGACTCGCCGGGCTCGGTCACCAGGTGTGCTGAGGAGATTGAACCAGCGGTGGTGGTGGCGCTGGGCGAGAAGCTGGTGGAGCCGCAGGATGCGCCGTCCCAGGTGCTCAGCCCGGCCCGGATCAGATCGGCGTCCTCGTCGGCGTCGGGGGAGTAGCGGGTCAGCAGCCCCACATGAAGCGAGGAATCGGCATGTTCACGCGGAATGCGGTAGTGCAGTGTGCCTTCGATCAGTGCGTCCAGGTACCGGCCGTCGACGGCGAGTTCGGCGGCGTCGCCGGGTGTGGAGCCTCCGCTGACGTCGTCACCGGAGAAAGAGAACCCGTCAGGGTCTGCGCCGTCGGCCGTGGGCGATTCCTCGGTGTCCTCCGGAGTCTCGGCTGCGACAGCCGGTGCGGCGGTGCTCGGCAGGGCCAGCGCGGCGCCGAGCATCAGTGCCGTCCACCCTGTGCGCCCCTGACGTCTCCGCCTCATCCTCGTGCCTTTCCTGCGCGGTGTGCCCCGCGCATGGTCCTTACTGGAAGCAGTCTAGCGTCCGGCGTCGTTCGGCCGAACGGCGGCACCTGATCGGGGTCGGTCGGGGTCGGTCGGGGTCGGTCGGCATCGTGGAGTGACTCCGGTAGAATTCGCGGGAGTGAATCGCGGATGCGAATCGAGCGGATGCTGCCCTGTCAGACGGCTCCGTGGAGATTCCCCTCGTCCTTTGCAGTCCAGAACACCCCCAGGAGGAACGATGTCGGTGGAGGAGAACATCGCGGCCCAGCGCCGCGCCTACGGTGAGCCGCTGTCCGAGATCTTCGGGCGGTTCCGCACCGCATTCGGTCTCAACCAGGCGGGACTGGCCGGTGTCCTGGGACTCTCGGCGCCGATGCTCTCTCAGCTCAACAGCGGTCAGCGGGTGAAGATCGGCAATCCTGCGGTGCTCCAGCGTGTCCAGTCCCTCAGCGAACTGGCTGAGCAGGTGGCCGAGGGTGCGGTGGATCAGCATGAGGTGGCCTCCCGCCTCGAGGAGATCCGTAACACCAGCGGACAGTTCACCCGCAGCACCTCCACGGCGTTGAGCTCCGGCGGTGACGATGCCGTCGTCCTCGGTGTACGCAACCTGCTCCGTGCCGTCTCCTCCGGTGCCGAGCTCAGCCGCGCCGCCGATCAGCTGGAGGCTGAGCATCCGGCGCTGGCTGAAGTGCTGCGTCTCTATGGCACCGGGCCGATGGGCCCAGCCTCTGCGCACTACGCCCGGCATCGCGATCTGTTCTGACCCGCCTGACCTGGCCTGCCTGACCTGCTCTGGCCTGCCTGATCCGCTCTGACCCGCGTGGAGTCAGTCTGGCAAGACAGAAGATCCCGTACAGATAAAAGACTGCGGGTGGGGAGTGCCCCGTTCATCGCGCTCCCCACCCGCAGCCAGCCTGTTCTCCGCCGCCTCGGCTCGGGCCCTGCGTTCAGGATCCCAGTGCAGTCAGGTCCACGGCCTGTGCAGAACCTGGCTCAGGCGTGAGAGGCCCAGGGGTCGTCCTCAAGCCGGTCCCGGGAGTCCCCGCCGAGACCTTCCCGGGGGTCCTCCTCGCCGTCCTGCTCCTCGCCAGCCTCGTCGTCCTCGTCACCCTTGTCCTCCGCGGTCTCATCGCGCTCTGAGCTGCCGGGGATGCCCAGGCCTTCCTCGAGCTCTTCCTCCTCGATACCTTCGTCTTCGAACCAGTCATCGGTCTGGCCGTTGCGCTCGGCGGTGTCAAGCACCCAGCTGGGAATCTCGATGGGGTCGATCTCGTCGAACTCCGAGTACTCCGCGGAGATGGACATCGCATCGGAGCCCCAGACGGTGTCCGATTCCACGCTGAAGTCGAAGGTGGTCATGTGCATGGTCTCGGCGTCGAAGACCGCCTCCACCTCGACGGAGGTATCCGCCTGACGGTAGCCGTCCCAGCTCATGCTGAAGGTCTCCGCGAAGGCGTCGAACACCTCCCGATCATTTCCGGAGTAGCGCACGGTGACCTGTGGGGAGTTCCCGGTGCCGGTCTGGGAGATGTCGAGGTCGTCTTCGATGCTCTCCAGGTCAGCCAGGACGCTGCGGTAGCTGCTGCCCTCGCCCTCGGAGGCGAGGTCGCCGGTGGGCAGCTCGTACCAACCCAGGGCGTTGTTGTTGCCGAAGGCACGCTCGCCGTCGGCGTAGAACTGGAAGGATTCGTATTCGCCGTCGCCGGTAGCGGACATGTAGTAGTGGCCGTCGCTGAAGTCCGTGGCACCCTTGCCGGTCATGGTGGCCTGGTAGTGGTGGCTGCGGTATTCAGCGTCGATGTCGAGGTCCATGGAGAGATCGCTGTGCAGGCTCTCCAACTCCTCACCGGCCTCGACCGCCTCGGCCAGGATGCTGTCCTCGGTGGTGTGCTCCTCGGTGGTGTGCTCCTCGGTGGCCGAATCGTCAGTGATCGGTGGGGCGTCCTTGGCCAGGGCCGCGGGGCTGCAGATGGCGGCGCCGAGCAGGGTGGCGGTGGACAGGGCAGTGATGGTGGTCATCCGTCGCATGGTGATGCTCCTGAGGTCGTTTCTGGTGTGTAGGTATTTGTTGAAGTGCTTGTTGAGGTGCTGCGGGTCATGCTGTCTAAGGGGTCTCGGCTCATGGACCGGTGGTTTCGCCGTTGGCTTCGTCGCGCACCTCCTGGGGGATCTCAATGGGCCCGATCTCGTTGAATTCGGAGTACGCGAGCTCGACGCCGAGTAGTGGTGTCGCGTCAGTGGACGGCTCGACGGAGGGTTCCGTCGACGGCTCGGCAGAGGAGTCAGCGAAGGGCGATTCCTCGTCGCCCGGTGTTCCCATGACGCTCGGTGAGTGCAGTTCCCAGGAGAAGCTGAGGTCGGTCAGGTACATGGTCTCGGTGTCGACCTCAGCCTCGAGGGTCATCGTGGTCTGCTCGGGGGAGGTGCCGTCCAGGCTCAGGTTGAAAGGAGTCTTGAGGGCGTCGAAGACTCCGGAATCGTGGCCGGAGTAGGTGATGGTGGCGGTGTCGTCCTCGTGGCTGATCTCGATCTCGCTGTCGAGCTCATCGTCGCCGTCGAGTGCGCCCAGCTCTCCCAGCGCGGTGACCACGTTGCTGTAGGAGGTGTCCTCTCCGCCGCCGGCATCTCCGTAGGTCTCGTACCAGCCGCGGCCGTTCTCGTTGGAGTAGAGGCCGGTGTCATCGAAGTAGATCTCGATGTCGGAGGTGGTGCGGGACTCAGTGCCAGATTCGGCACCAGACTCGGTGACGGTGTAGTGGCCGTCAGAGAAGTCTGCTGCGCCCTCGCCGATCAGGGTGACCCCGGACTGGGTGGTTCCCGAGCCGGTGGTGAAGGTGATCTCTGAGGCCAGATCTTCGATCTGCTCGGCGGAGTCTTCCACTGCGGTGAGCAGTTCTTCGGCTGTCTCGTGGCTCGACTGCGGCTCCGTGCTCGGCGCGGTCTCGGTGGCGTTGGCGAGGAACCCGGTGCACCCGCTGGTGCCGAGCAGAGCGGCGGTGGCTGCTGTGGTGAGCATCAGGGTGGTGGTGCGGCGTCGCATGGTCTGTGATCCTTACTCGTCGTCGGGGAGTGGATGCCCTTCAGTAACTTAGCAATTGCAAATCTAGTGATTTGCGATCGGGAACGCAACCCATGGCGGAAAATTTTTTCACACGCCCACCCGACGGGGCTCGCGACCAGCCCCGCACAGCGCAAAGCCCACATGCCCTGGAGCAGCGGAATCGCTGGTCCAGGGCATGTGGGCAGATATGACAGGGCCTGCGGCGGCCCTCGGGTGCTTCTCTATCTCAGAAGCAGCGCCTCAGTCTTCCTCAGTGCTCTGCAGATCAGGGAAGAGGAGCTCCTCCCCTGAAGGACGCTGAGGCTCACCCTCACCGGCTTCACCGAAGGTGTCCACAGTCAGGGCGAACGGTATGGCGAAGGAATCGCCGTCTTCAGACTCATCGGCGGCCAGCACGAGGTAGTAGTGGCCGTCGAGGGAGGTGTTGGCCACCTCGCTGGTGACATTATTGGCATCTCGGTTGTTCCACCGCACCTCCGGGGTCGTCACCTGGTATTCGACCGACGAGGTGCTCGGGAAGTACCCGACGTTCGAACCGATCACGCCACGCAGTGGAGACATCGCGGTCAGCCCGATCGAGCCGACGCTTCCCACGCGCTCACGCAGCTCACCCTGGGGCTCCTCGAAGTAGGCTTCGGCCTGCAGCCGCTCGCCCCATTGCACCGGGACTTGGAAGACCAGGGTCTCCCCGGGCAGGATGTCTCCGTCGTAGGTGATGCCGGGTTCGAGCGGGGTCGCATCATTGAACGACGAGCCGCCCACCACCGGTTCCGCACCATCCGTCTCGCGGTCCATATCCTGCCAGGGCTCGGTCCTGAAGTCGGTTTCTTCGGGGAGGTCCTGGGCGTTCTCAGCCTCCGGCTCCTCAGCGATCAGCAGCTCGAAGGCCTGGCCGACACTGTCGAGCTCGCTGTTCATCTCATCGTAGAACTCGACGACGAGGATCAGCTCCTCGTCATCGGTGCAGGGGTCCTCATCAAGTGAGGAGTCGGGGACGGTGACGGCCTGCGCGGTACGCAGGAAGTTACGGGTGGAGTAGGACTCGCCCAGCATCCGGCCCTCGCTGCAGCGCTCGCCGTCCTCGGTCTCTAAGCGTATGCGTGCGAAGTCCGAGTTCTCGGGGTCGTTCTTCGTGGTCAGCCCCACGTGCAGGGAAGAACGGTCCATCTCGCGCGGAATCCGGTAGTGCAGGGGCTCTGCGGTGAATTCATCCACGTACTGTGACCCGGCCTGAAGCGTCGGTGCATCGGAGGCGTCCTCTGCGCCGTTGACGTGATCGCCGGAGAGCGTGAACGGCTGGAAGGCGCGCTGCGAGACCCGCTCCAGGGCGCGGTCCAAGGAGTCGGCGTCTGCGGCGTCGTAGTACTCGCCGTCTCCTGCCGCGGCGATGCACTGCAGTTCGGCGCGTGCCTCATCCTCGACTTCGTAGCCCACCGTGTGGATCGTCAGGTCTATCCCTTGGGACGCCAGGGTCTCGGCGACTTCGCAGGGGTCCGGTTCGCAGTTGGATTCACCGTCGGAGACCAGCACGATCGTGCGCCGGCCCTCCTGGCCGAGATCCTCTCCGGCCTGCTCCAGCGCGTGGCCCAGCGGGGTGCGCCCGCCCACCGCCTCATAGGAGTCGATGGCCTCGCCCAGGGCATCCCCGTTGCCGCTCTCGATCGGGACGACGAGCTCAGAGTCCTCGCAGGCGCCCTGGCCTTCGGGGTCGGTGACCTCAGAGGAGAAGATGCGCAGTCCGACCTCATCCTGCTCTCCCAGGCCCTCGACCACGCTGTGCAGCGCCTCGCGGGCGGCCTCGATGCGGGTGGTGCCTCCGGCGTCGGATTCCTCCATGGAGCCGGAGGCGTCCATGACCATCAGCAGCTGGGAATCCTCCAGATCGGCCGAGGCCTGCTGTCCCTCGGGGGAGTCAGCGTTGTCTGTGGTGTCAGGTTCCTCGTTGCCAGGGTCCTCGTTGTCGGGGTCCTCGGCATCCTCGGTGTCGTCTTCGGTGTCATCGGCATCGGAGTCTTCGTCGTCGCTCGATTCAGCCTCGTCGTCCGGTTCGTTGTCCTTGGAGGCTTCTTCCTCCTCGGTGTTGCTGTCGTCTTCACCGTCGCTGTGACCGTCGTCGTCCCCGTCGTCCGACTGCTCGGCGGCCTCCTGCTGCGCCTGGTCCTCGTCGGACTCCGTGCCGTCGTCGCTGTCCTGCGGAAGGCAGCCTGCGGTGAAGGCTGTCAGCGTGGCGATGAGTCCGAGCGCGAGCGCTCGATGCCGCGGTGCAGCGGGCCGCTCAGGGTGTTCAAGGATGCTCCGGTCCATAGTGTGCTCCTTCGCAGTGCTGGGCCCGTGCATGCGGCACGTGGTTCACCAAGTGTTTGCATGCGCAACTCTAAGCGGATTGCAATAGCAAGCACAAGGGGTGTCGGGCCCGCACCGCTGTGCCAGCCGCGAGCCTGTGCGTCGACTTGAGCGACGGGGCCATCCCGAGAGTGTGGGGCAACACACGGTTCTTCTGCGGCCTTGCGTGGAGGCGTATTCGTGACGCTCTCTGCACTCGGTACGTATGTTCCGGAGATTCTCTGTCAGGTTGTTCTGATCTTGTTGTTCGGCCCTTTCTCTGAATGACCTGGGGCCATGGGTCCGGGAGCGAGGAGCTGGCCGCTGTCGATCGACTCCTCCACGAGGTCTGCCGCGGTGACTCGGCGTAGATGATCTGTGTACCGAAGCCGGTCGGGGTCCCGGCGGAATGCGCGACCGACTGGACCCCACTACCGGCCGCAGGAGTTCCCTCTAAGGTCGGGGTCGTAGGTCCAAATCCTGTCAGCCCGACCGAGGGGATTCATCCGGTCAACTCCCCGACGAGCGTGTAAAGCCCTGGCGTAGCCTGCGCCAAGGAGGCTGTGCGTGCGGCATAGTCGGCCGCGGCGGGATCAGCCTGTGTGGCCTTGACGGCCGCACCACTTTCCCAGCGCGCAATATTGATGACTCTGTTTTTCTCGAGGCTGGCCAACAGTGTGACCGAGATGAAACCGGGCCGCTTAGAAATGACCTTTTCGGTGCCCTCGATCAGGAGATCGATGACTTCCTGCTGCTTGCCGGGATTGACATCGATGACATTGACGAACGTGACGGGTCCGGACATGGTCTGTCTCTCCTTCGTTCTGCGTTGATGACCCGCCCCATGGTCGGGGTGGATCGGAGCATTCGCTCTGCAAGAGAGACGACGTCGCACTGTGGAGTGTCAGATGGCCCCTACCAGCTCTGTGCGATCTGACGATTTATGGAGGTGCTTCGTCACCACTTCGGACGCAGACAGCGGCCTAGCAGTGCCGTAGAGGGGACGAGGAGTGGCGTTGAACCAATCGAGACAGAGATGCGCGCAGGAAACTGGGCGGTTGACGCGATGGCTGGACGAGCGCATGAGCATTGCGCAGGTCGCTCAGTCGTTACGTCGTAGTGCGGTTCCTGATCACTGGTCATTGTTCTTCGGGCAGATCGCCGTAGCTAGTTTCGTCATCTGTTCACTCTCCGGAATCTTCGTGATGTTCTTCTACGAGCCTTCGACAGCTCCGGTGACCTATGAGGGTTCCTACGCAGGGCTCCGGGGAATCGAGATGTCACGTGCGCTGGAGTCGACAGTGCATCTCTCGTTCGAGGTTCGTGGTGGACTGTTGATGCGGCAACTGCATCATTGGAGTGCATCCGTCATGATCGCAGCAGTCATGATGCATCTACTCCGGATCTTCTTCACCGGAGCGTTTCGTAAACCTCGGGAGCTGACGTGGTTGTTGTGGTTCGGCATTCTCCTGGTAGCAATGAGTGCTGGATTGGCCGGTCACATCCTCCCCGACGACTCGCTCTCAGGAACAAGTCTTTTGGTCATGGATGGTCTGCTTAAAGGTATCCCTATCATCGGTACATGGCTCTCATCTATGGTGTTCCAGGGACGTTTCCCGACCGGTGTCATCGACACGTTCTATCCGCTGCACACGATAATCCTACCTGCGATCATCGTCGTGTTTATGATTGCGATCGGACTGTTGAATCTGCGGTACAGGTCGGCCCATTTCCGAGGCCCTGGCCGTACTGAGAGCAACATCGTCGGACGGCCGTTTACCGTGACGCTGGTCAAGAGCTTCGGTTTGTTCTGCATCGTGTTCGGCGTGTTGTTCGTCATGGCGGCGGTGGCCCAGGTGAACCCGGTATGGACGTATGGGTCAGCGGACCCTTCTGTCGCTTCCGCTGGAGGCGCAGCGTTGTGGTACTTAGCCTTCCTCGACGGCGCACAACGGCTCGTCCCGCCCGGTTGGGAGTTTGTGCTGTTCGATCATTCCTGGACTCCTGCGATCGTCGTCCCGCTCGCAGTGGGCGGCCTATTCTTCCTGACGGCGATGATCTATCCGTTCATCGAGCGTTGGATCACGGGTGATGACGCTGAACATCAACGGCTCGTCCGGCCTCGCACTACTCCTACTCGTACAGGGATCGGCGTGGCAGGAATGGTGTTCTACGGAGTACTGTGGATCGCCGCCGGGAGTGATGTGATGGCATTCTATTTCTCGCTGAGCAACGAGAATCTGATACTCATCTTACAAATTTTCCTGATTTTGGGGCCTGTTCTCGGGTTCACGTTGACCAAGCGCATCTGCCTCAGCTTGCAGTTCAAAGATCGCGACATTGCCATGAATGGTTTCGAGACCGGCAGAATCCTGTGCTCTCCCGATGGAGAATTCACCGAAGTCCACCGCTCTGCTGACGCTTACCAGCTGTGGACACTGACTGACTATGAGTACTACGAGCCGTTCATTCCTCGGCCCGACGAACGCGGGCGTATCGGATTGAAGGACCGCCTTCGTGCCCGGCTTTCGCGCTGGTTCTTCGAAGACCGGGTCGTTCCACCACGCGTGAGTGAGGTGGCTGATCCTCCTGCCGATATATCTGCCTCAACGAAGCAGGACGAGCAGGAGTAACCGGATGTGAAGCCTTCGATACGCCATAGTTGCTGTCCCTCGATACTTCGTGCGGACTCACACTGAGGGGGACTGTCTCGTCATCTGCTGTATGAGAGATGCTGCGAGAGAGGGACGAGGCAACGGGAGCGGGCGAGCGCAGGCAGGAGGAATGGTGAGCGATCATATGATGTCGAGCGAAGCTGAACCGCCACAGTTGACTGACGCAATCAGAGAGCGAAGCGTCTTATTGGGTCTCAGCTATCGGCTCCTTGGTTCTATTGCCGATGCCGAAGACGCCGTGCAAGAGACCTATATTCGCTGGTACCGCCTGACCGAGCAGCAACGCCGAGATGTCAACCACCCCCGCGCGTGGCTGATCAAGACTGCCAGCCGGATTGGTCTTGACATGCTGAAGTCGGCACGGGTGCGCCGCGAGCACTACGTCGGTGAGTGGCTGCCCGAACCTCTCCCCGCGGCAGACCGATGGAGCAGCCAACACGCAGAACTCATGACCGACCCTATTGAGAGGGTGACCTTAGATGACTCTGTCTCGATGGCTGTTCTCGTGGTGCTGGAGGCGATGACTCCAGCTGAACGTGTCGCATTCATCCTGCACGACGTGTTCCAGTACACCTTCCCTGAGGTTTCCGAAATCCTCGGACGCACACCAGCGGCATGCCGCCAACTTGCTTCTTCTGCGAGGCGTCGTGTCCGCGATGAACAGCGGAGCCCCGTACCAGCATCTGCACATCTGGCCGCAGTCCAGTCCTTCAAGGCCGCATGGCAGACCGGCGACCTTGCTGCCCTGATCCAGGTGCTTGATTCGGATGCGACCGCGATTACCGACGGGGGAGGGCTCGTATCGGCTGCTCACGAAGCCCTCCATGGCTCGGAAGCTATCGCACGTTTCCTCATCGACGTTCATGAGCGACAACCTGACCTGACTCTTGACGAAACCCTTGTGGGTGGAGAACCCGGCGTCATTGCTACGGACGCCGACAATCGCACTTTGGCGGTGCTGGCCGTTTCTGTGTCCACCCCTGGCACGATCAGCCGGGTCTGGGCTATCCGCAACCCTGAGAAGCTTGGGGCCTGGGCCTAGCCTTGACCCTCATGGCACTCGGCGTGAGGCACAACGGATCAGGGCTTCGGGAAAAGGGCGTGCTGCGAAGCGTGCTGAGGACGTACCGCCTGCCCATCGACCACGTGATGTGAAGTCGAGGTGCAAGACGTGCGAAGATGAGCGCCGTAGCTCCCGCGCGCCGCGCAGGAGCGCTCCGCCCTGGTGTAATGGCAGCACGCCGGCCTTTGGAGCCGTGCAGTATAGGTTCGAATCCTATGGGCGGAACTCTTGTGATGTCCCCCGTCATCGTTCACACGATGACGGGGGACATTTCTCTTTTCTGA
>NZ_JAVKGR010000018.1:0-46527 GCF_031470965.1 Nesterenkonia aerolata
ACAGCGGACCGAGTCCGCACCAAAATCTCGGAACTAAACCCAGGACGGTTCAGAAGAGAAGAGACTTTACCTCCCGAACTCAGGTCTGACGGGGTGGATTGCTTCAGCCATAGGGGCTGCAGGCTTCTCAACTGGCATGTCATGGCCAGAGCAAGCTTTTGCAAGAGAGCGTGCCATCGCAAGGCGCCCAGGTACCCCTGCTCCACCACGGATTCCTCGTATTTTCGACACCATGCTCCTGCACACAATGGAGCACAGTGAATATCTACGAATCCGGTCGGATCTAAGACATGACGAGTTGCGTACACCCTTCCTTGAAGAGATGGAGAACCGCGGTCACTCGCATGAGTTAGCGGGCCTGCACTATGTAGCGAGCACGGGCGCGCTCAGCGCGCAACTCACGCACCGTAAACCTCATGTGGCGGCGGACCGCCTCGTACGTCAGGCACGGGCATTCCTGAATGAACTGTCTCCTGCAGAGCAGTTGAACGGCATCAACCGCCCTAGTCACCTAGGGTTGTGGCAGGGTCTCCTGAGCTAGAGGGAGGAATTTCTCCAAATACCGGATAGATCTTCCCTTCCTTGGTGCCCCGCTGGAGCATGTCCAAGCACCGCTCCGCCAGCAGATTCTTTCCCACTTCGAGATGGCTTGAGTGCTGACGTTCTGGGCGAACCAAAACGCTAGACAGACATGACTTGCGATCGACCGAAATAACGCCGATTCCAGATCGTGCTATCTCATCAAGATATTGGCCCACTGGGCCCGCTTTCGTCGCGTCTAGTGCAATAAAAGCCGCATCCGCGGAATGCTTCTGTCGGCGTGCTTGCGATAAGGCTGCTTGCCAATTTTTTAGTTTTGCTTCTACCGTTACAACTCTACGTCCGACCCACACAGCTTCGGGGCGCCGATAGATGAGATTGTCAGCCTCTAAGACGACCCACCCAAGGTCACGAAGCAATGGGAGGATGGCACGCCTCATGTACGTGCGGGAGGTTTGAGTGCGATAAGCCAGCTCGGCAACATCGAGTACGTCATGGCCGAGTGCCATTACTGTGCGAACTTCTACGTCGCTGGATAGCGGCCGCACGTCTGCTTGATGGCGCAAGGCTATATTCTGCTCGATAAACCTCACACCAGCTAGATCCGGGACTCCTTGGACTGCAGGTACCTCTGTAAATACCTGTACAGGGGACCGAGCTTCGTGTCGAAAAGCAAGTCGAGGCAAAGCGTCTCTAAGAGACGCCACTAGATCCGCTTCGTACCGGAAACTGGAGGCCTTTCCAGGAGAACCGATTAAGGTGGCCATCGGTTTAGTCTCCTCCTTTGTGGGACGCGTGCGGCGTCTGGTGAGAGCTTGCGACAGTTTATCTAGAATACAGCGGCCCTCGCGCGGGCAAATGGATGCCGCGCCCTAAGTCCGTCCAGAGAGCAAGAGAGAGCTAAGAGGTCCTTGCCCCATATCTCGCCCCATGACACAGGAAAAGCCCTGACCCAGGAGCCTAAACTCCCAGGTCAGGGCCTGTTTCCCTGCTGTGCGCGAGGGGGGACTTGAACCCCCACGCCCGTGAAGGCACTGGCACCTGAAGCCAGCGCGTCTACCTATTCCGCCACTCGCGCGGGCGTGTCCGTTCCGGTCAGACCGGAGAACAACGGAGTCCATCTTAGCCACAGATCTCTGGGCACGCATAATCGACTCACAGTGACCCCGGACACGCTCCTCAGATCATTCCTCAGCATCCTCCGGATCCTCAGGGTCGATGTCCTCGCCGACCACTACATCAGCCGAGTCCATCAGCTCTTGCGGCACTTCCAGCCCCATCTGCTCAGCGGCCTCGGGATTCAGGTACAGCTGGACGTCATCAAGCGTCTCCACCGGCATCTGCCCCGGTTCCTCATCCTCTTCCAGGATGCGCAGCGCCATCTCACCGGCCTGCTGACCCAGTGCCTCGTAGTCCACCGCGTAGGAGCCGATCGTCCCCCGGGCCACGGAGTCGCCGTCGGCGGAGAACACCGGAATCTGCTGGTCGCGGCCGAAGCTGATCACCGACTCCAGACCGGAGACCACCACGTTGTCAGTGGGAATCCAGATCGCGTCCACACCGGAGAGCGACTCCACCCCTTGCTGCACTTCGGAGGAGTTGGTTATCGTGGAGGTCTCGATGTCCACACCGAGCTCCTCCGAGGCTTCCTGCGCCAGCTCCACCTGCACCTCAGAGTTGACCTCCCCGGAGGCGTAGAGGATGCCGATCGTCTCCACATCAGGGTCAGCCTCAGTAATCAGCCCGAGCTGCTCCTCCACGGGGTTCAGATCCGAAAGACCGGTGACATTCGCCCCCGGCTCCTCCCAGGAGTCCACCAGCCCGGCCTCTTCGGGCTCGGTCACCGCCATGAACAGCACGGGGGTGTCCTCGCCCTGCGTCGCGGTCACGATCTGCTGGGACTGCGACGTCGCGATCGTCGCCAGCAGGTCATGGTCCCCCTCCGCCAACTGGCCCGCCACTGTGGACTCCGTCGCTGCATCGCCCTGTGCGTTGCGTTCGGTCCACTCCACCGCCACGTCGGCCTCCTCGAACGCGGCTTTGAACCCTTCGCGTGTGGCATCCAACGACGGATGCTCCACCGGCTGGGCAATGCCGATCGAGTAGGGATCCTCCTCCGTCCCCTGATCCTCTCCCCCACTGTCACCGCAGGAGGTCAGCACGAGCGCCGCCGCAGCGGCGGGGAGCCCAAATCGCAGAACAGGAGACACACGACGGTCAGACACAGCAGATTCCCTTCATCAACAAGTGCGAGCAACCCCGGGTGGCACCGCTCACCCGAAGTGCCGACTATTCTTCCACGCCCGGCACACCCGCCATCGCGCTCCACCCACCGGCTGGGCTCCGTGTCACGCTCCGCGGTCACCCACACCGCTAGACTCGTCCACGTCATGCCTGAGACTTCGCCCGCGCCCGCTGACCGCCCGACGTACACCGTCACGGAGCTGAACTACCCGCAGGATCTCCCGGTGGTCGCCGAACGGCAGACACTGCTGGAGGCCATCAGCAATCACCAGGTCGTCGTGGTCGCCGGGGAGACCGGCTCAGGCAAGACCACCCAGCTGCCGAAGATGCTGCTGGAACTGGGCATCCACACCCGAGGCACTATCGGCCACACCCAGCCGCGACGGCTCGCCGCCCGCACAGTCGCCGAGCGTCTCGCCGAAGAGCTGGACACCTCATTGGGCGAGAGGATCGGCTACCAGGTCCGCTTCACTTCGGAAGTATCAGCCTCCACTGACGTCAAGCTCATGACTGACGGGATCCTGCTCGCTGAGATCCGCCGGGACCCGCTGCTGAGGCGCTATTCGGCGATCATCATCGACGAGGCCCACGAACGCAGCCTCACCATCGACGTCATCCTCGGCTATCTGAAATCGATCCTGCCGAAACGCCCCGATCTGAAGGTCATCGTCACCTCCGCCACGATCGACCCGGAACGCTTCGCCACCCACTTCAGCGCCCAACAGGACCCAGCTCAGGGCACTGAAGCCGACCACGACGACGTCCCCATCATCGAAGTCTCCGGACGCACCTACCCGGTGGAGATCCGCTACCGACCGCTGAACCCGGAAGACTCAGGGATCCACGACGAATCCCACGACTTCGACGACGCCGACACCCCCGGCGCACAACCGCGGGAATCCGACAGTTCCCGTGCGTCTGGTGATCCCGGTGCCCCCGCCCAGGAACGGGACATGATCGACGCCGTCTGCGATGCCGTCGACGAACTGGCCGCAGAACCCGACGGCGACATCCTCATTTTCTTCCCCGGTGAACGTGAGATCCGCGACGCCGCCGACGCCCTCACCGAGACGGTCAGAAACCACCGGCGGCTCCGCGGCACCGAGATCCTCCCCCTCTTCGGCCGGCTTTCCATGGCCGAGCAGACCCGGGTCTTCTCCCCCGGCAAGAACCGCCGCATCGTCCTGGCCACCAATGTGGCAGAGACCTCCCTGACCGTGCCGGGCATCCGCTACGTCATCGACACCGGCACCGCACGCATCTCCCGCTACTCCACCCGCACCAAAGTCCAACGCCTGCCCATCGAGCCGATCTCCCAGGCCAGCGCCAACCAGCGCTCCGGCCGATCAGGCCGCACCTCTGCCGGCATCGCCATCCGCCTGTACTCCCAAGAAGACTTCGAATCCCGCCCGGAGTTCACCGACCCGGAGATCCTGCGCACCTCTCTGGCCTCCGTGCTGCTGCAGATGTCCTCGATGGGCATCACCCGCACACCTGAAGAGCTGCTGGACTTCCCCTTCGTCCAGCCCCCTGATGCCAAGGCAGTCAACGACGCCGTCCGGCTGCTCACCGAACTCGGCGCACTGCACTCCGGCAGCGGCAAGGCACCGAAGGGCACCATCACGCGGATCGGCCGGCAACTGGCCCAGTTGCCCGTCGACCCCCGTCTGGGCCGGATGATGGTCGAGGCGGCCCACCGCGGATGTCTGGAGGAGATCACCGTCCTGGTGGCCGCATTGTCCATCCAGGACGTCCGTGAACGTCCCACCCAACAGCGCCAGCAGGCCGATGAGCTCCACGGCCGCTTCCGGGACACCGAATCAGACTTCTCCGCACTGCTGAACCTCTGGCGCTACCTGGTGGAGAAGCAACAGGAGCTCTCGGGCAATCAGTTCCGACGGCTGTGCCGCCGCGAGTTCCTGAACTACCTCCGGGTCCGTGAATGGCAGGACCTCGTCGTCCAGCTCACCGACCTCGCCCGCGACGCCGAGCTGACTGAGCGTCGCCGCGGCTCTTCGCGCAGATCAGGCCGCAGTTCCTCACCACACAGCTCATCCCTGCACAGCTCACCCCCGCGCAACTCATCTCAGCGCAGTTCCTCTCGGCGCATGCCGGTGGACCCCGCCGGCCGGCACACGGCAGTCCATCAGTCGCTGCTGGCCGGACTGCTGAGCCATATCGGGCTCTTCGTACCGAAGACGAAGGACTACCAGGGCGCACGCGGCACCCGCTTCGCCGTCTTCCCCGGTTCCGGGCTCTTCAAACGCCAGCACGACTGGGTCATGGCCGCGGAACTGGTGGAGACCTCCCGGCTCTGGGCCCGCACCGTGGCCCGGATCGACCCGGCATGGATCGAGCAGCTGGCACCCCACCTGGTGAAGACCCAGCACTCCGAACCCCGCTGGTCAGCCTCAAAGGGCGCTGCCGTCGTGACCGAGAAGGTCACCCTCTACGGTGTGCCCGTCATCGCTGACAGGACCGTCCTCTACGGAAAGATCAACCGCGCCGGCGCACGGGAAGAGTTTATCCGGCGGGCCCTCATCGATGGCGAGTGGAAGACCCGTCACCACTTCGACGCCCGGAACCGCCGGAGATTCCAGGACCTCGAAGAACTGGAGAGCCGGACTCGCCGCCGGGACCTCCAAGCCTCCGATGAGGAGCTTCTCGCTTTCTTCGATGCCCGGATCCCCGAGACGATCGTCTCCCAGCGGCATTTCGACGCCTGGTGGAAGAAGGCCCGGCACCAGACACCGGAGCTGCTGGACCTCACCGATGAGCATCTGTATACCCAGCAGGCCGAGACTCTCGACGTCGGGGACTTTCCGGAGCAGCTCGAGCTCGACGGACTGCAGTTGGATCTGCGCTACGCATTCGACCCGACCTCTCGCAGCACCGGTGATGGGGTGACCGTACGTATCCCGGTGGTGTTCCTCAATCAGGTGCACCCCGAACAGTTCGCCTGGCTGATCCCCGGGCTGCGCACCGAACTGATCACCGCGCTGATCCGTGCCATGCCCAAACAGCTGCGCCGCAACTTCGTCCCGGCCCCCGACGTCGCAGCCGAGGCCCGCGCCGCCTTGGAGCACGAGGCTGAGCCCTACCGGGACTCGTTCAGCGAATCCCTGGCAGCAGTGCTGCAGCGGTTGCGCGGCGTCGTCGTCGATCCGCAGATCCTCACCGACGCCGCCGTGCCGACGCACCTGGGGTTCACCTTCGCCGTGGTCTCCGACAAGGGCCGGGTGCTCGACACCTCCCGAGATCTCACCGAACTGCAGCTGCGTCACGCCGAGACGAACCGGCAGGCCATCGGACGTTCACTGAGCCAGCCCTCCACTGGACCCCAGCCGGGGCCTCCTCCGACGGCGGTGCCGGATCAGCGGCACCAGACCTCCTGGACCTTCGGCGATCTCCCGACCGAGCTGACTACTGAGGTCTCCGGGCGCCACGTCACCGGATACCCGGCCCTGGTGCCCGACGGCGACACCGGGGTCCGGTGCCTGATCCTGGACTCGACGGAGGACCAGCGACGGCGCCACCGCAGCGGGATCGTCACCCTGCTGCGCGAGGTTCTGCCCTCACCCCAACGCTATGTGATCGAGCACCTCTCCCCCCGCGAGCGCCTGGCCTTCAGTCACTCACCGCACGGGACGGTGGAGTCCTTGGTCGCCGACTGCACCACCGCGGCCCTGGAGCACCTGGTGCCGCAGGAACTGCCGCACACCGCCGCGGCCTTCGAGGAGGTCTCCCGGCATGCCCGCGCCGAGCTCATCGAGACCGTGCTGCAGCTGACCCACACCGTGGCACAGGTGCTCTCGGCCGCCGCGGAGCTCACCTCCCGGCTGCAGTCCGTGACCTCCCAGGCCTTGGCCGCCGCAGTCTCTGATATGCAGGCCCAGCTCGGCCAACTGGTGCGCGCCGGATTCGTCACCGAGACCGGGCTCGATCAGCTGCGCCACCTGCCCCGGTACCTCCAGGCCATGAACATCCGGCTGGACCGGCTGGAATCCGGCCAGGGAGTCACCAAAGACACCACTGACATGGCCTCGGTCCAGCAGCTGGAGGATGAATATGACTCCGCGGTGGAGGCGGTGCCCGACCAACGCCCCGTACCTGGGGCCTTGGCGGCGGTGCAGTGGATGCTGGAAGAGTACCGGGTCAATCTCTTCGCCCAGCAGCTGGGGACCGCGCAGACGGTCTCACCGAAACGTATCCGTCGCGCGATCCGTCAAGGTTCCCGCTGATCACTGGTCTCCCGCTGACCCCTGCGGCTCTCTGACCCCTGGCTCTCTGACCCTCTGTTGGCCTTCAGCCCTCAGCCGGCACGTGCTCGGCTTCGCCCATCAGCCGCAGCGCGACCCGCAGCTTCTCCGCCGCCTCATCCATGCGGGCCGGGTCCGGATCCTCGATGACCTGGCCGAAGTCGAAGTCCGCCATGGAGTTCGAGGGCCACACATGGACGTGGAGATGGTCGATCTCATAGCCGGCGATGACCAACCCGGCACGCTGTGAGCCGAATGCCTCGACCTCGGCCTTGCCGATCCGGTGGGCCACCCGCATCAGGTGGGCGACCAGCTCCGGGTCAGCATCGGTCCACCGATCCACTTCCTGGCGCGGCACCACCAGGGCGTGGCCGTAGGCCAGCGGGGCGATCGACAGGAAAGCCACGCAGGTGTCGTCCTGCCAGACGAACCGCCCGGGCAGCTCTCCGTCGATGATCTTGGTGAAGACAGTGCTCATAGATGTGTTCCTTCCGGGCCTGCGGCCGCTGCCTGGTGCGGGGACATCGTCCCTGCTGCGATCGTACCTGGCACAGGTGACGCTGATAGTCTGAATCGGCCCGCCCGGGGCACACACACCAGCCGATCCAGCACCTCTGACCGGGGAGTAGCACCAGGATGAACCAGGAGTCTGACGCCGAACGCTCGTCGACTCAGCCCGCACCGCGCGGCCGGAGTACGCGGCAGAAACGTGCTGTCTGGGCGGCACTGAGCGCGTTGGAGGACTTCATCAGCGCTCAGGACCTGCACCGGCTGCTCAGCGAGCGCGGAGAACAGGTCTCCTTGGCCACGGTCTACCGCATCCTCCAAGCCCACCAGGAGGAAGGCAGTGTGGATGTGCTGCGCCCTGACGACGGCGAGGCGGTGTACCGACTCTGCGAGCGCCAGGAGCACCACCATCACCTGGTGTGCCGCAGCTGTGGGCTGACCGTCGAGTTCGCCGCCCCGGACATCGAGGCCTGGGCGGCACAGTTCGCCGCCGAACACGGCTTCACCGAACAGCACCACACCCTGGAGGTCTTCGGGCTCTGCGCGGACTGCTCCGCCTGAAACCCCAGCCGCTGCACCTACACCGGTGACTGCTCAGGCTCAGCCGTCGGCCGCCGCCTCTGGACCTGCGGCCGCTGCCGTCGTCCCCTGCCGCGGCCGATGAGCAGGCAGATCACGTAGATCACGAAGGAGATCGTGGTGATATAGGGACTGATCGGGATAGTGCCGGTGATCGCGAGCATGATCCCGCCGACGGAGGCCAGCACCGAGAACGCCATGGACAGCAGCACTGCGGAGCTCGGATGCGAGGTCACCCGCAGCGCCGCCGCCGCCGGGACCACCAGCAGGGCCAGCACCAGTAGGGCACCGATGATCTGCACAGACATGGCCACCGCCGCACCCAGCAGCACCATGAAGCCGATGGACAGCGCATTGACGCTGATCCCCCGAGCCCGAGCCAGCTGAGGGTCCGCTGAGGCGAACATCAGCGGACGCCAGATGACCACCAGCACAGCGGTGATCAGCACCGCCCCGGTGACCAGGGTGCGGGTCTGAATATCGTCGACGCCGATGATCTGGCCGGTCAGCAGCCCGAACTTATTGGCCGAACGTCCCTGATACAGGGAGAGGAACAGGATTCCCAGCCCGAGGCCGAAGGGCATCAGCACCCCGGTGACGGCACTGACGTCCTTATCCCGCAGGCTGAGCACCCCGATCAGCGCGGCCGCGATCACCGCACCCACAGCAGAACCGGCGACGACGTCGAGGCCGATCAGCAGGGCCAGTGCAGCACCGGCGAAGGAGATCTCGGCGATGCCGTGGACCACCAGCGCCGTGCGACGCAGCATGATGAACACACCGATCACCCCGCCCATCAGACCGAGCACACCGGCGGTGATCACCGAGTTGGAGACCAGGTCGAAGAGCTCCCAATAGCCCTCGAGGGTGAAGGAGCTGCGGATCTGCTCGATCATCGGACCTCCCCGTCGCGGTGGTTCTCCCGGTGTGTGCGGTGGTCGTCGTCGTGGACATGGGGGCCCACGCCCACTCGGGGGTCCTCCGGAGCCTGGACCGAGGGCTCCGGGTGGCCGGGGGCGCAGTGGTGGCCCTCGAAGTGCTGGGACATCACCACCAGGCGACCACGGTGCTCCAAGACGTCGATGGGGGCACCGTAGAGGGCGCTGAGCACCTCGGAGCGCATGACCTCAGCGGTGGTGCCGATCCGGTGTCCCTCCGGGGTCATGTAGAGCACCCGGTCCACCGAGTCGATGACCGGGTTGATCTCGTGGGTCACGAAGACCACCGCCGTACCCGCCTGCGTCTGCTCCTGGATGAGCGCGGTGATCGCCTGCTGATGGTGCAGGTCCAGCGAATGCAGAGGCTCGTCGCACAGCAGCACCGCCGGTTCGGAGGCCAGGGCCTGGGCTGCGCGCAGCCGCTGCTGCTCCCCACCGGAGAGCAGGCCGACGGGGACATCGGCGTAGTCGGTGGCTCCGACCTTCTCCAGCAGCGCATCGACTCGCCGGCGCATGGTTCGCCGGTGCCATCGGATGCCGTACCGGTGGCCGTCGAGGCCGAGGGCCACCATGTCCCGGGCACGCAGCGGAGTCTCCGCGGCCATGGTGGCCTGTTGGGGAATGTAGCCCACGCGGGGGGAACCGCGGCGGGCGGGCCGGCCCTCGATGGTGGCCGTGCCGGTATCCAGGCGCTGCAATCCCAGCAGCACTTTCAGCAGCGTGGATTTCCCGGCCCCGTTGGGGCCCAGCACGGCGAGGAACTCACCGGGTGCGACGTCCAGGTCTAACTCGCGCCAGAGGGTGCGCCCGTGGAACCCGATCCCGGCTGTGCTCAGGGACAGGACGGGCTCACTCATCAGTCTCCTCCACCACGGCCTCGACAGCCTCGATGTTCGCGCTCATCCATTCGGTGTAGCTGCCGTAGTCCTCGGGGATCGTCTCGCTGAACTCCAGGACGGGGACCTCGGCGTCCTCGGCCTCGGCCCGCACGGCCCGGGACTGCGAGGTCTCGGTCTGGATGCTGTAGGCGAGCAGGTCGATCTGCCCGGAAGACGCAGTGCTCAAGGCCTGCTGGTGCAGTCGCGGGGAGACGTCATCGCCGTGTTCGACGGCAGCGAGGAACTGGGGGTCGGTGGCATCGTCGAAACCCATATGCTGCAGCAGATGCTGGGAGACCGGCTCAGTGGCCAGATAGCTGAGCCCATCGGCCTGGACCTCTTCGGCGCGCTCACTCAGCGCGGCGATCTCCTCGGCCACCTGCTGGGCATCGGCACGGTAGTCCTCGGCGTGGTCCTCATCGAGCTGCGCCATATGCTCGGCGAAGTCCAGGACGAAATCATGCATCTGGTCCAGGTCATACCAGACGTGCTCGTCCTCGTAGACTTCCCCGTCTTCGGTCTCATCGCCGTCGTGCTCGTGATCATGGTCGTCTTCATCACGGTGCTCGTCCTCATCGGCGGATTCATCATCGTGGGCATGACTGCCCTCGCCCTCGATGAGCCGAAGCACAGCCTCGTCACGGCCGGCGGAGCTGGCCAGGTCGGTGAGGAACGGATCATAGCCGCCGCCGTTGGCGATCAGGACATCGGCCTGCTCCACGCGCAGGCGGTCCTGCGGGGTCGCCTCATAGGAGTGAGGGTCGACGGCGGCGTCATCGACGATCGCCTCGACCTCAGCCCGGTCCCCGACCACCGAGGCGGCGAGGTCGGCGTAGACATCGGTGGAGGCGACCACTGTGATCTCCCCGTCACCCTCCGAAGTCGCTGCGGCGTCGCCGTCGTCACAGGCGGTGAGGGTGAGCGCCAGCACCGCGGCCGACAGGGCGCCGAGGCCCCGGACGGCAGTTCGGCCCGTGGGCCGAACGGACGAACCCACCGGAGGTCGACCAACCAGGGGTCGACCAGCCCGGAATCGACCAGCCAGGAATCGACCGGCCAAGAATCGCCCGGCGCAGCGGCCGTGGGACAGGCGGGACGGACGGGTGGAGGCAGTTGCCTGCGGGATGGGCAGCGATGGCATGGGACTCAGGCTACGCCCACTGCTTGTTGAGAACAAATCTCAACATTTTCTCAAGGGGGCACCGGCCCGAACTACTCCTCGAGGTGTCCCTCCACCGGCTCCTCGACCTGTTCCTCCACCCGGTGGCGACGGCGGGAGTCCCGGGACTGGGTGACGTCGTGGATCTCACCGATCAGCACCTCCAAGATGTCCTCCAGGAAGAGGATGCCCAGGGTACGCCCATCAGCGTGGAGCACCCGGGCCAGATGGGAGCCGGTACGCTGCATCCGCGCCAGGCAGTCCTCGATCTCATCCTCCGGCGCCATATTCACCAATGAGCGCACCGCAGTGTACGGCAACGGGTCCTCATAATGGGACTGCGGCAGCGTCATCACGTCTTTGAGGTGGACATAACCGTCGAAATCACCATCACCGTCGACGGCTAGGAACCGGGAGAACCCGGTGCGCCCGACCGCTTTCTCCACCTGCTTCGGCGTGACGTCATTGGGCAGTGAGACCACATCCTGGATCGGCACCATCACCGATTCGGCGGTGTAGTCGGAGAACTCCAGCGCCCCGGCGATGACCCCGGACTCGTCGACGACGGTCCCCCCGCGCGTGGACTCAGCCACGATCGACTGCATCTCCTCCAGCGTGAACGTGGAGACCACCTCATCACGCGGGGTGATCCGGAACAGCCGCAGCACCAGGTTCGCGGTGACGTTGAGCACCCAGATGATCGGCAGCAGGATGCGGTAGAGCAACACCAGCGGCGGCGCCAGCAGCAGCACCGCGCGGTCCGCCACGGACACGGCGAAGTTCTTCGGCACCATCTCCCCCAGCGTCACGTGCAGGAAGGAGACCACCAGCAGGGCGATGGTGAAGGCGGTCACCGAGGCCACGGCCTGAGACAGTCCGATCGCGGTCAGCGGGTCCGTGAGCAGGTGATGGATCGCCGGCTCTGAGACCTGCAGGATCAGCAGCGAACACACGGTGATGCCCAGTTGGGCGATCGCCAGCATCTGCGAGACATGCTCCATCGCGTAGAGCGCCGTCTTCGCCTGTGAGGAACCAGCCTCGGCCTTCGGCTCGATCTGGCTGCGCCGGGCACTCATCACCGCGAACTCCGCGCCGACGAAGAAGGCGTTGCCGAACAGCAGCACCACCAGCCAGACGATGCCCATCAGGTCTTCACCCATCAGGCCTCACCTGCCTGCTTGGCCGCATGCTCGGCCCGCTCCTCGGCGGCACGGCGCGCACGCTCCTGGGCCGCCTGCACCGCGGCACGCTGTGCCTCCTGGTCGGGGACGAAACGTACCCGATCGATGCGCCGTCCGTCGACGGCCACGACCTCCAGAGTGCCCCCCGGCACCTCGACGACATCACCGACGGCAGCGATGCGGCCGAGCTGGTCCAGGACATACCCGGCGACCGTCTCATAGGCGGAGTCATCGGGGATCTGCAGCACCAGGATCTGCGCGTTGACCTCATCAGGGCGGATCAGCCCGGGGAAGTACCAATCACCGGCTCGGGACTGGAGCACCCCCGGGGCGATGCGGTCATGCTCGTCAGCGACCTCACCGACGATCTCCTCGACCACATCCTCCAGGGTCAGCACCCCGGCGGTGCCGCCGTATTCATCGACCACGACGGCCATCTGCAGCGGAGCCGCACGCAGATCCGAGAGCAGTCCGTCGATGTGGATGGTCTCGGGCACACGGACCACCTCAGACATCACCGTCGCGGCCACCAGCCCGCTGCGCTTATGCCGCGGCACGGCCACGGCCTTCTTCACGTGGGTGACGCCGCGGACATCGTCCACCGAGTCCCCGAGCACCGGAAAACGCGAGTACCCAGTACGGCGGGCCAAGTCGATCAGATCAGTCAGCGGGGCGTCGGCCTCAATGCTGGCCATCCGCGGCCGCGGCGTCATCACATCGGCGGCAGTCTGCTCGGAGAAGCGCAGGGTACGGTCCAGGAAGGTCGCGGTGCCCTCGTCGAGGGTGCCGAGCATGGCCGAACGGCGCACCATCGAGGAGAGCTCCTCCGGGGTCCGCGCGCCGGAGAGCTCCTCTTTGACCTCGAGGCCGAACCGGTGCAGGACCTTATTGGAGAAGCCGTTGAGCAGCACGATGGCTGGGCGGAAGATCGCGGTGAAGAGCAGCTGCGGCCGGGCCAGTGCCCGGCCCAGCGGGAAGGCGATGGCGATGGCCATATTCTTCGGCACCAGTTCACCGATGATCATCGTGACCATCGTCGCGATCACCATCGCCACCACCAGCGAGACCGCCCCGGCCGCCGCATCCGGGACCCCCAGGGTCTCCAGGGGACCGGCCAGCAGGGAGCCGAGCGCCGGCTCGGCGACGTACCCGGTCAACAGAGTGGTCAGGGTGATGCCCAGCTGGCAGCTAGAGAGCTGAGTGGACAACGACTTCAGGCACTTCATCAGCGGCACCGAGCCGGTGTCGCCCTCGTCGATGGCCCGCTGCACCGTGGGCTGGTCCAGGGCCACCAGCGAGAATTCGACGGCGACGAAGAAACCGGTGCCGAGGATCAGCAGGAAACCGACTCCCAGAAGAAGGAACTCCACCTAGGAACCGCACCCCCTGGAGTCCGAGGGTGCGCCGATGAGGGACGGGGCTGCTGCGAAACGGTCCGAGACCGGTTGTCGATACTCCATCAGAGCACTGATCCTAACCTGCGCCGGGGCAGCGGCACCAGCTCACCACGTAGAGATCACCACGTAGGCCTCAGCGCAGAAAGCTCACCACAGAAGGCTCACCACGTCGTGGGCACCGGTTTGCCCTCCTCGTATCCGGCCGCCGACTGCACGCCGACCACCGCACGATCACGGAAGGCGCCGAGATCCTCGGCTCCGGCGTAGGTCATCGAGGAGCGCAGCCCCGCGGTGACCGTGTCCAGCAGGTCCTCCACACCGGGGCGCGCGGGGTCCAAGTACATCTTCGACGAGGAGATGCCCTCCTCGAAGAGTCCCTTGCGCGCCCGGGCGAAAGCGTCCTCCTGAGCGGTCCGGTGCTGCACCGCACGCGCAGAAGCCATCCCGAAGCTCTCCTTATACCGGCGGCCGTCCGGCTCGACGACCAGGTCCCCGGGTGATTCATAGGTCCCGGCGAACCAGGAACCGATCATCACCTGTGAGGCACCGGCGGCCAGGGCCAGGGCGACATCGCGCGGATGCCGCACTCCACCGTCGGCCCAGATACGCCCGCCGAGCTCACGCGCCGTGGCGGCGCATTCCAAGACCGCGGAGAACTGCGGCCGTCCCACTGCGGTCATCATCCGGGTAGTGCACATCGCTCCGGGGCCCACTCCGACCTTGGCGATATCGGCACCGGCCTCCAGCAGATCCCGCACGCCGGAGGAGGTCACGACATTGCCGGCGACGATCGGCACCGCACGGCCGTGGGCTTCGACGACGCGGCGGACCGCCTGCAGGGCGTCGAACATCTTGCGCTGGTGGCCGTGGGCGGTATCGACGACGAGCACATCGGCACCGGCCTCCAGGAGTGTCTCCGCACGCCCGGCGACGTCGCCGTTGATGCCCACAGCGGTGGCCACCCGGAGGGCGCCGTCGTCGTCGAGTGCCGGGCGGTACATCGTCGAACGCAGCGCGCCGCGCGGGGTGAGCACCCCGGCCAGCCGCCCGTCAGCGGCGGTGACCGGTGCGAAGTCGGCACCCAGCGCGTCCATCTGGGTGAAGGCGCGCTCCAGGCCCTCGTGCAGCCTGGCCGCGTCGAGCCCGGCGCCGTCGGCCAAGCCCAGCTCCTCCTCGGTGAAGCGGACCTGCGGCATCCGCATCACTGAGCCGGCCGTGGAGAACCGGTCGAGCCCCTGGCAGTCCGCCGCAGAGACCACACCGGCGAGACGGTGTTCGTCGTCAACCACGCAGACGGCCGGGTGGCTGCGCTTGTCCAACAGGTGCAGGACGTCGAGCAGGGTGTCCCCGGGGGCCACCCGCAGCGCGGTCTCAAAGACTCGGTGGGCGGACTTGACCCGGGAGATCACCTGGCGGACCACCTCAGAGGGCACATCCTGGGGCAACACCCCCAGTCCGCCGCGGCGGGCCATGGTCTCGACCATGCGGCGGCCGGTCACCGCCGTCATATTCGCTGAGACCAGCGGGATCTGGGCCCCGGTGCCGTCATCGGGGGCGATGTCCACGTCTGTGCGGGACATCGCCTCAGAGCGTGAGGGGACCAGGAACACATCGGAGTATGTGAGGTCCGTGGTGGGCTCGTTCAGAAACTGCATGACGGTGCGGTACACCTCTTCGTCGGCGGGTATGTGCGCAGGCACCTCTCGATCGGGCCCGGACGATCGGACACGATACCGCCAGACACGATACCGCGTGCGGTGGCGGTCACGACTCTTCAGTCACTATGCTTAGAGCGATGAGCGCAAGGGATCGTCAGGACCGTCTGCGGTCTGCGGCCGAGGGGCGGAGTCGCCCTCTCGTTGCCCTCATGCGCCCGATGGGTCCGCTGCCCTGCACGACGGGCCTCCGGCCCGCCTCACCGGACAGCGGATCCGCGGGAATTCTGAGAGAACACACAATGGAAGAGGCGTATCCAACGTGCCAGATCTAACGTCCACTCGGCTTGCGGAGGAATTCCCCGGAAACGAATGGCTGGTCGCAGACCTGTACGACAAGTACAAGGACGATCCCGAATCCGTGGACCGCAAGTGGGCAGACATCTTCCGTCAACTCGAAGGTGAGTCGACGGCTTCCTCCTCGGATGCTGGATCCGCGGCGAGCTCCGCCACACAGGAGTCGTCGAAGAAGGAGGCCGCAGCCACGCAGGCCTCCGAGCAGAAGTCCTCGCAGGAGGCCGAGAAGCAGAGCGGGCAGAAGCAGCAGTCCTCCCGCGGCTCAGCCGGTTCGGCCAGCTCATCAAACTCGGCGAAGGAGACCACGCCGAACACCGCGACCCCGGCGGACCCCGATGCCGCCCAGCGCCCCGACTCGGAGAAGCCGTCGAAGAAGTCGGCCCCGCAGTCCACCCAGGCCGGTGAAGACTCCGCGGCCAAGCCCGTGGCCCCGAAGAAGCCCTCCACTCGCCGGTCCAAGGGCTCGGGCACCAAGCCCATCCCCTCGGAGCCGGCTCCGGCATCGACCGACGAGCCCAGCGAACAGAAGCAGGACCAGGTCACCCAGCTCAAGGGCATCTCGAAGGCCATCGCCGCCAATATGGATGCCTCGCTGAGCGTGCCCACGGCCACCACGGTCCGTGCCGTACCGGCGAAGCTGCTGATCGACAACCGCGTCGTCATCAACAACCACCTGCGCCGCACCCGTGGTGGCAAGGTCTCCTTCACCCACATCATCGGCTACGCGATGCTCAAGGCGCTGCGTGCCCACCCGTCGATGAACGTCACCTATGACGTCCAGGACGAGAAGCCCGTGGCCGTGCAGCCGGCCCACGTGAACTTCGGGCTGGCCATCGATATGCCCCGCCCCGACGGCAGCCGCGCCCTGGTGGTGCCGAACATCAAGGCCGCCGAGGAGATGAGCTTCACCGATTTCTGGGCCGGCTACGACGACGTCGTCAAGCGTGCCCGGGACAATAAGCTCACCCCCAACGACTACGCCGGCACGACGGTCTCACTGACCAACCCCGGCGGTATCGGCACCGTGCACTCGGTGCCGCGGCTGTCCAAGGGACAGGCCTGCATCGTCGGTGTGGGCGCGCTGGAGTACCCGGCGGAGTTCCAGGGCACCTCGGAGCAGACGCTGAACAAGCTGGCCGTCTCCAAGGTCATCACGCTGACCTCGACCTATGACCACCGGGTGATCCAGGGGGCTGGCTCCGGTGAGTTCCTGAAGACCATCCACGAGCTGCTGCTGGGCAAGAACGGCTTCTACGAGGAGATCTTCCAGGCGCTGCGGATCCCCCACCAGCCGGTGCGCTGGTCGGCCGACATCCAGGTCAACCCGGAAGAGCAGATCAATAAGGTCGCCCGGATCCAGCAGCTGATCCACGCCTACCGCGAACGGGGCCACCTGATGGCCTCGGCGGATCCGCTGGAATACCGGATGCGTGACCACCCGGACCTGGAGATCGAGTCCCACGGGCTGACACTCTGGGATCTCGATCGTGATTGGCCCACCGGCGGCTTCGGCGGCAAGCAGAGCCTGCCGCTGCGCAACATCCTGGGCGTGCTGCGCGACACCTACTGCCGCAACACCGGGATCGAGTACATGCACATCCAGTCGCCGGAGGAGCGGCGCTGGTTCCAGGATGAGATCGAGCACCCCTACGAGAAGCCCTCCCGCGATGAGCAGTTCCGGATCCTGGGCAGGCTCAACGCCGCCGAGGCGTTCGAGACGTTCCTGCAGACGAAGTTCGTCGGGCAGAAGCGCTTCTCCTTGGAGGGCGGCGAGTCGCTGATCCCACTGTTGGACGTCATCCTCTCCGAGGCTGCCGATGAGGGCCTCGACGAGGTGACCATCGGCATGGCGCACCGCGGACGGCTCAACGTGCTGGCCAATATCGCCGGTAAGACCTACGCCCAGATCTTCCGCGAGTTCGAAGGCCGCGACTTCGGCACCGGCTCCGGTGACGTGAAGTACCACCTGGGCACCCGGGGTGAGTTCACCTCGGACCGAGGCAACTCGACGTCGGTGTACTTGGCGGCCAACCCCTCGCATCTGGAGGCGGTCAACCCGGTGCTCGAGGGCGTCACCCGCGCGATGCAGGATCGCCTGGACCGCGGCTCGGACAGTCTGAACTCCTTCTCCGTGCTGCCGCTGCTGGTCCACGGCGATGCCGCCTTCGCCGGTCAGGGCGTGGTCATGGAGACACTGAACCTGTCCCAGCTGCGCGGGTACCGCACCGGCGGCACCATCCACGTGGTGGTCAATAACCAGGTCGGGTTCACCACCGCTCCGCAGTCGGCGCGTTCGATGACGTACTGCACGGATATGGCCCTGGCCATCCAGGCACCGGTGTTCCACGTCAACGGTGATGACCCCGAATCTGTCGCCCGCGTGGCCGATCTGGCCTTCCGCTACCGGCAGCGGTTCAACAAGGACGTCGTCATCGACCTGGTCTGCTACCGGCGCCGCGGTCACAACGAGGGCGACGACCCCTCGATGACCCAGCCGAAGATGTACAACCTCATCGAGGCGAAGCGCTCGACCCGCAAGCTCTACACCGAGAACCTGGTCGGACGTGGTGACATCACCCAGGAAGAGGCGGATCAGGCGCTGCAGGACTTCCGTCAGCGCCTGGAGCGGGTCTTCACCGAGACCAACGCGGCACAGACCCAGCCGGTGCCCACTGTCGGGGAGAGTTCCGGGGCCCTGGCCCCGACGGCCAGTGACGGCGAGTCCGAGCGTCCCAGCCGGTCCGAGGACGACACAGCGATCTCGGCGGAGACGCTGGCCCATATCGGTGAAGTCCACACGAATATCCCGGAGTCCTTCACTCCTCACCCGAAGCTGAAGTCCCTGCTCGAGAAGCGGGCTAAGATGGCCCGCGAGGGCGGCATCGACTGGGGCTTCGCCGAGATCGCGGCCTTCGGTTCGCTGCTGATGGAGGGCACCGAGGTCCGCATGTCCGGTCAGGACTCCCGGCGCGGGACCTTCGTGCAGCGTCACGCAGTCTTCCATGACCGTGAGAACGGCGACGAGTGGTACCCGCTGAAGAACCTCACCGAGGATCAGGGCCGTCTGTTCATCTATGACTCGCTGCTCTCGGAGTTCGCGGCGCTGGGCTTCGAGTACGGCTACTCCGTGGAGAACCCGAACTCCCTGGTGCTCTGGGAGGCCCAGTTCGGTGACTTCGTCAATGGTGCCCAGACCATCATCGATGAGTTCGTGGCCACCGCGGAGCAGAAGTGGGGCCAGAGCTCCTCAGTGGTCATGCTGCTGCCCCACGGCTATGAGGGTCAGGGCCCGGACCACTCCTCGGGACGTCCCGAGCGGTTCCTGCAGCTCTGCGCAGAGAACAATATGACTGTGGTGATCCCCTCCACCGGGGCGAACTACTTCCATCTGCTGCGCCGCCAGGCGGTGGCTCGCCCGCGGCGTCCGCTGATCGTGTTCTCTCCGAAGCAGCTGCTGCGCCTGAAGGCCGCGGCCAACACGGTGGAGGACTTCACCGAGGGCACCTTCCAGAAGGTCATCGGGGACTCCACTGTGGACAAGTCCAAGGTCAAGCGGGTGCTGATCGTCTCGGGACGGCTCTACTATGATCTCGAGGCGGTCCGCGCCAAGCACAATGACGAGACCACGGCGATCGTCCGGCTGGAGCAGCTCTACCCCATGCCGGTGGAGGAGCTGCAGGCTGAGCTGGACTCCTACCCTCAGGACGCTGAGTTCGTCTACGCCCAGGATGAGCCGTTCAACCAGGGGCCGTGGCCGTTCATGTTCGTGAACTTCCTGCCGCTGCTCACCCAGGAGTTGGACCTGATCTCGCGGGCGGAGTCGGCGGCGACGTCGGTGGGGCAGGCCAAGCGCCACGCCAAGGAGCTCGACACCCTCTTGGAGCAGGCCTTCCCGCACCTGGATCTGTGACCTCGAGGCCCTGAGGCGGGCCGCACGTCGGCCGGCTCACGCCTGGGGTAACGTCGAGAGTACTGTCAAAGGATGCGACGGCACACCGCAGCGCGGGTGCCGTCGCATCCCAGTATCACGAAGAGAGGACCTGACGAGGTGGATCGCAGCATCAGAATCGTCGCCGTCGGCAATGAGCTGCTCACCGGTGTGGGCGATCCGCGCGCCCTGGGCTGGTGGGGCCGGGTGCTCGCCAAGACACCGCGTGAGACCGTGCATCTGGAGGACTACGTGCTCGCGATGCCCCAGGAGGGCGTCGAGGCTCTGTCCCACCGCTGGCAGGCTGAGGCCCGGCCCCGGTTCTCGGACTCGGCGGAGAACCATCTGGTCGTCGCGCTCAACGATGCCGACCTTGACGGTCCCTCGAGCTCGGCGCGGTCACGGCTGCATCTGGCCAATATCCTGGACCGCGCCTCCCAGGAGGGCATCCGGTGCCTGGTGGTGGGGCCTATCCCCACGCTCGACGCGGAGCGGAACCAGCGCATCTCTGAGCTCAACGCCGCCTACCAGGATGTGGCGATGCGCCGCTCACACGTCTATGTGGACACCTACACGCCGCTGGTCGATCACGCCCAGTGGCGTCATGACCTGGCGGCCAACGATGGGCGACCCGGCCAGGCCGGCTACGGCCTGATCGCCTGGCTGGTGCTCCACCGCGGCTGGTACCAGTGGCTGAAGATGCACGAGCCGGCCACCTGATCATCACCTGCCGTCATACCCCTACCCCGGGTATGACGGCTGAGTCGCAGGAGCACCCTGCGGATCGGTATGCTGATCTCCGATCGACGAAAGGAGTCCCTCATGGGTAAGCGCGGACGTAAGCGCCGGGACCGTCGGAAGAGGAACGCCAACCACGGCAAGCGCCCCAACACCTGATCCAGGTGACCGGCTGATCCAGGTCACCGGCGCAGCCGAATCCTCCGACGGCGCCTGCACGGCGCACAAGACACTGAGGCCCCCGCTGAACATCTCAGCGGGGGCCTCAGTGTGTCGGTGTGTCGAGGTGAAGTGCGGAGCGGGCCGACCAGGGGCGAGCGAAGGTCCGGGATTCAGTCCCGGCTGTGCCCGGCTTCCACCCGGATGGCGCTGATCCGCTCCATGATCGTCACCTTCAGCGTCTCCGGCGCCCGCTCCACGCAGGACCGACGCACCACTGTGCGGATGATGCACTCGAGGTCATAGGCCGAGGAGCACTCCGGACACTCATCGAGATGGGTCTGGACCTCGTCGATCTCATGGCGGCTCAGCGCCCCGTCGAGATAGTGATAGATGCGCTCTAAACGCACCTCATTCTCCGTAGTGTCGGTGCCGCCGCAGCACGCCTCGACGGCTTGGGCCGCACTGATGTTCTGTTCACTCATGCCTCAGCCTCCTGCTTGGTGAAGCCTCGATCACGCGCGTAGTCGGTGAGCAGCCCGCGCAGCAGCTTGCGGCCGCGGTGCAGCCGGGACATCACTGTGCCGATCGGGATATCGAGGATCTGGGCGATCTCCTTATAGGCGAAGCCCTCCACATCGGAGAAGTACACCGCCAGACGGAACTCCTCGGGGATCTGCTGCAGAGCGTCCTTGATATCCGAATCCGGCAGGTGATCCAGCGCCTCGGCCTCTGCCGAACGCAGCCCCGTGGAGGTGTGCTCGGCGGCCTGGGCCATCTGCCAGTCCTCCACCTGCTCGGTGTTGGCCTGCTGAGGCTGGCGCTGCCGCTTCCGGTAGATATTGATGTAGGTGTTGGTCAGGATCCGGTACAGCCAGGCTTTGAGGTTGGTGCCGGGCTTGTACTGGTGGAACGCCGAGTAGGCCTTCGTGTAGGCCTCCTGGACGAGGTCCTCGGCGTCCTGCGGGTTCCGGGTCATCCGCAGCGCCGCCGAGTACAGCTGGTCCACGTACTGCATCGCGTCACGCTCGAAGCGCAGGCGACGCTGAGCGTCGGTCTCCGCCTTCACGTCGACCCGCTCGCCGGTGTCCTGTCCGGTGTCATCTTGTCCGGTGACTGCACGATCTTCCATCACAGAAGAGTCTACGCGCGTTGTGGTCTCGGCCTCTGCCGTGATCGTCATGGTCTGGACAACGACAACGCCGCCCCGCTGATTCCCGTCAGCCGCCTGATTGGGTAGATTGTTCATCGGACGCCTGTCGAGCGGACTCCGCTCACATGCACTCTGCCCCACGGGTGACGTCGCACGTCAGCCCACCGGCAGACCGCACTGCAGGTCCGCCGGGCGGCATGGCCGTCGCACCGGAACCGCCACAGGAGGATGACATGTCTCTGACCCGCAAGATCGCTCGCCCGCTGCTCGGTGCTGCCTTCATCGCAGAGGGCATCGACCGTCTGCGTCATTCCGAGGAGGCCGGCGATAAGCTCGAGTCCTCGCTGCAGGAGATCGAGTCTGTGCTGCCGCAGGCCGAGCAGCTGACGAAGAGCCCGCAGCGCACAGCGCAGCTGCTCGGCGGCGTGGAGGTCGCCGCCGGTGCGGCACTGGCCATCGGGAAGTTCCCGCGCTTCTCCGCCTGCGTGCTCTCCGGAGTCCAGCTGGTCAACACCTACGTGGAGTACCGCGGTGCCCAGCTGGACAAGGTCGGCGACCTGCAGACGCAGCGGGCCACGCTGCTGAAGAATCTCTCCATTCTGGGCGGGCTGAAGATCGCCTCAGTGGATCTGGCCGGCAAGCCGTCACTGTCTTGGCGCGCGGAGCACCTGGCCAAGGACATGAAGAAGAACGGCACGGCCTTCCGTGACAAGACCATCAAATGGGCTGAGGACCTCGGCGATGACGCCGTGAAGTCCGCCAAGGCCTTCGAGCGGGACGCTTCGAAGGCCTTCAAGCGGGCCGAGCGTGACGCCAAGCGCTCCATCAAGCAGGCAGTCAAGGAGGCCGAGAAGCAGGTGGACTCCTGAGCCGCGCCGTGACCAGCGAGTCTGCAGCACCGGTGCCCCCGAATCCGTGGCCGAGTCCGCGGGCGGGGGCACCGGTGCGTGGACGTGTCCTCGTCCCGGCCTCGAAGTCGCTGACGAACCGGCATCTGCTGCTCGCGGCCTTGGCCGACGGGCCCAGCACTGTGGTCAATCCCCTGGATTCTCGGGACAGCCGCCTGATGCTGCAGGCGCTGAGGGCTCTCGGCGCCCGCGTAGAGCACATCGAAGACTGGGAGGACACCGGAGAGCCGGCGGTGCGCATCACTCCGCTCCCGGTGGCCGAGGACGGTCCCGGGGAGCTGCCCGCGGTCAGCATCGACTGCGGCCTGGCCGGCACGGTGATGCGTTTCCTGCCCCCGGTGGCCGCACTGACCGGGCGCATGGTGGACTTCGACGGCGACCCCGAAGCCCGAATACGGCCCATGGCCGCGGTGCTGGACGGGCTCAGCGCCCTCGGAGTCAGGATCGAGGATCCTGCTGCTCCTGACGGAGGCTTCCCTGACACCCTGCCGTTCACCGTGCATGCGCAGGGCGGTGTGCGCGGCGGTGAGATCGCCGTCGATGCTTCAGGGTCTTCGCAGTTCGTCTCCGGGCTGCTGTTGGCCGCACCGCTGATGCCCGAGGGGCTGACGCTGCGGCATACCGGCGCCCAGGTGCCTTCCTTGGAGCATGTGGCGATGACGGTGCAGGTGCTGCGCGAGGTCGGCGTCGTCGTCGATGACTCCGTGGCGGGGCGGTGGCGCGTCTCCCCGGGCCGCCCGCGTGCCTTCACGGTGCGGGTGGAACCGGACCTCTCGAATGCCGGGCCGTTCCTGGCCGCGGCCGCAGCCACCGGCGGAGAGGTGTCGGTACCCGGATGGCCGGTGGAGTCCACACAGATCGGCCGCCGTTGGCAGCAGCTGCTGCCGCAGTTCGGCGCCGAGGTCATGACGACTCCGGAAACGACGGCCGGCTCCTCCAGCCAGACGGTGACCCTGACGGTGCGCGGCGCTCGGGACGAGCAGGGGCACCCCCGCGTGCTCTCCCCCGGCACCGTCGACGGGACCGCAGAGCTGACCCCGACGGTCGCGGCACTGGCAGCACTGGCCCAGGACCCGACGACGTTCACCTCGGTGGCGCATCTGCGCGGGCACGAGACCGACCGGATAGCGGCACTGGTGACCGAGCTGCGACGGCTGGGCGCTGAGGCGGAGGAGACACAGGACGGTCTGCGGATCCTCTCCCCCGTCACCCAGGGCGCGACGGTGCGCTCCTATGCGGACCACCGGATGGCCACCTTCGCGGCGGTGATCGGCCTGCGCCAGTCCGGTGTGGAGATCGAGGACATCGCCTGTACGGCCAAGACGATGCCGACGTTCGCGCAGCTCTGGAGCGAGCTGGTGGCGCAGAGTGCGGAGACGCACTGATGGGCCCACAAGCCTCCCGCCGGGAGTTCGACGAATCCGATGTCCGCGTCCGCCCCAATAAGCGCGGCTCACGGCCCCGGACCAAGGAGTCCCCGAGCTATGCCGATGCGGAGCTCGGCCGCGTGGTCACGGTGGATCGGGGCCGGTACACCGTCCTGCTCGACTCCCCCGCTGGGTCCCCCGCCGAGGCGACTGACCATGTGGTCAGCGCTGTGCGGGCCAAGGCGCTGCGCCGGACTCCGGTGGTCCCGGGCGATGTGGTCGCGCTCGTCGGTGACACCTCCGGCGAGGAGGGCACCTTGGCCCGCCTAGTGCGGATCGAGGAACGCTCCACGCTGCTGCGCCGCTCGGCGGATGACACCGATGATGCCGAGCGTGTCGTCGTGGCCAATGCGGACCGGCTGCTGATCGTCGTCGCTGCGGCCGACCCGACACCGCGGACAGGGTTCATCGACCGGGCCCTGGTGGCCGCCTACCACGCGGAGATCGAGCCGATCCTGCTGATCACCAAAGCCGACCTCGCCGAGGACCCGCAGGATCCGGCGGGGCTGGTGACCCATTACGCGGAGCTGAGCCTGCGCACGGTGATCTCCGGTCGCGTCGGCGACGGAGCAGCCGACCCCGGGGCAGCCGCGCTCGGAGCCGCCGGCCCCGGAGCAGGCACTGAGCCGGACCCGGGGCTGAACCCCGCCGCCGTGAAGGAGCTTCGCGGGCTGCTCGCCGGCTCCGTCACGGCGATGATCGGTCACTCCGGTGTGGGGAAGTCGACGATGGTCAACACGCTGACCGGGGCGGACCGGGCCACCGGAGGCGTGAACGCGGTGACCGGCCGGGGCCGGCACACCTCCTCGTCGGCGGTGGCCCTGCATCTGGAGCCGGATGCTGACCTCGACGTCGAGACGGCACGCCGGTCCTGGGTCATCGACACTCCCGGTGTCCGCTCCTTCGGCCTGGCCCATGTCAGCCCCGATGACGTCCTCGCCGCTTTCGAAGACCTGGTGGAGGGCTCCGTGGACTGCGAGCCAGGCTGCCTGCATGAATCCCCCGAGGGCGGCTGCGCCCTCGATTCCTGGGTCACCGCTGGCCGGGCGGGGGCGCACGGGCCGGCCCGACTGGCCTCGCTGCGCGGGCTGCTGGGGTCATTGAACGGTGCAGATGAGGGCGCGCGGGAGAAGCGGCTAGGGTTGGGCACATGACCCAGCACATGACCAGCCCCTACACCGAGGACCTCCGGCTGGCGCATACGATCGCCGATGCCGTCGATGCGCAGACGATGGCGGCCTTCACCGCCATGGACTTCGAGGTGGAGACCAAGCCGGATCTCTCCCCGGTCACCGCGGCCGACCGAGGCGCCGAGGAGACGATCCGCGCGCATCTGACCCGGGCCCGCGGGCGGGACGCCATCTACGGTGAGGAGTTCGGCTCCACGGGGTCGGGGCCGCGCCGGTGGGTGATCGACCCGATCGACGGGACGAAGAACTTTGTGCGCGGCGTGCCCGTGTGGGCCACGCTCATCGCCTTGGTGGAAGAGGGCCAGCCGGTGATGGGTGTGGTCAGTGCTCCGGCGCTGAACCGCCGGTGGTGGGCGGCCAAGGACGGCGGCGCCTACACCGGGCGCAATCTGATGAAGGCCACCCAGCTGGAGGTCTCGAAGGTCTCTGAGCTCTCCGATGCCTCCTTCTCGTATTCGAGTCTGGACGGCTGGCGGGAGCGGGGCCGTTCGCGGAACTTCCTGGAGTTCACTGACGCGGTCTGGCGGACCCGCGCCTACGGTGATTTCTGGTCGTACATGATGGTCGCCGAAGGTGCCGTCGACGTCGCGGCCGAGCCGGAGCTGGAGCTCTACGATATGGCCGCACTGGTGCCCATCGTCACGGAGGCCGGTGGCCGGTTCACCTCGCTCGACGGCGAGGAGGGCTGTTCGGGGGCTGATGCGGTGGCCACCAACGGCCTGCTGCATGAGGCTGTGCTCTCGCGCCTGGCACCGGATGATCCGACCCCTTGGGCGCAGGAGCCTGGCGCCGAGCAGTGAATGAGAGCGCCGAGGTCAGTGCCCTGTCTTCTCGGGGAGGCCACCGAGGCTGTTCAATCGGAGATAGTTTCCCGGCCTGAGATAGTTTCCCGATGTGGCGCCGGGCGGATATGTCCTCGCTTCCACGCAATGCCCAAGAGCACTGCGGCGACGGCGAGGCAGACTGCGGTGCTCACCACGGAGCTCCAGAGGCGGTTGCCCGGGTTGGCGATGTGGAGGAAGCCGAAGATCACCGAGGTGATGAGCAGCGCGCTCCAGGTACCCAACCAGTCGTCCAGCAGCCGCAGTGCGATCCCGCGGAAGAGCACCTCCTCCGTGCATGACGCATGATAATCGTCGCGAAGAAGACGACCCCCTCTAGGGCAAGGGCCAGCGCGACTGTCTGGTCGGAGTGTCGACGGGACCCTCAGTCCGTCACAGTTTGCTATTTAGGCATGACTAAACCTACGCTGGGCGCCATGCCTTCCGTCTCACCGTCGAGCCGTGGCCTTCCACCGCTCCACCCATTCCTCCCCTGGGCGCAGCGGCCCCACCGCCGGCGCTTCTCCCACGGACAGGCAGCAGCGATCACCGCTGTCATAGCATCCGCCCTAACGCTGAGTGGATGCGCAGAGTCTTCACCGGAGCGCAGCACTGATGATCGCGGAGATGAACGCCCCCTGGTCCTGACCACCTTCACCATCCTGGAGGACATCACTGCGCAGGTCGGCGGGGACCGCGTCGACGTGGAGACCATCGCCCCCGCTGGCGCGGAAATCCACGAGTACGACCCCACACCCTCCGATCTGCGCACCGCAGCGCAGGCAGACCTGATCCTCTCCAACGGCTTAGGGCTCGAGGCCTGGTATGACAGGTTTCTCGACCAGGTAGAGGCGGAGAACGTCACGCTGACCCAGCACATCGATCCCCTGCCGGTGACGTCTCTGCCCGGTCATCCCGAAGCCGGTGAGGACCTCCCCGAGAACCCCCATGCCTGGATGTCTCCCACTGTGGCGCAGGACTACGTGACCGCGGCGGAGGAGGCCCTCAGCGAGCTCTCTCCTGAGGATGCCGAGTATTTCGCGAAGAATGCCGCCGAATACCGCGCGGAGCTGCAGGAGATCGCCGATGACGCCCGAGAACGCGTCGAGCAACTGGACTCTCGGGCCCATCTGGTGACCTGCGAGGGAGCCTTCAGCTACCTGACGGAAGATCTCGGCCTCCAGGAGCACTACCTGTGGCCGGTCAATGCCGGCACCGAAGGGACACCGCAGCAGATCGAGGCGCAGACCCAATACGTCATCGACCACGAGGTGCCCATGATCTTCTGTGAATCCACGGTCAACGACGCCGCCCAGCAGCAGGTCGCTGAGACCGCCGACGCCGAGCTCGGTGAGCCGCTGTACGTCGACTCCCTCACCGGACCCGACGGCGACGCTCCGACGTTCCTGGAGCTGCTGCGCTATGACATCGAGCGCATCCTCGACGGCGCTGAAGCCGGGAACCCCGGAACCCAGGAGACATCATGACCCCACCAGCACACCAGCATCCTGCACTGCAGGTCACTCGACTCAGCGCCGGCTACCCCGGAGTCCTGGCCCTGGAGGATGTCGAGCTGAGTGTCGAACCCGGGCACCTGTGTGCTCTGCTCGGCGCCAACGGTTCCGGGAAGTCCACTCTCTTCGCCGCGCTGTTAGGCCTGCGCCGCCCGTTCGCCGGGGCGGTGTCGATCTTCGGTCAGCCCCCCTCCAAGGCGCGACGGCATAATCTGGTCAGCTATCTGCCGCAGCTCGATGCGGTCGACCATTCCTTCCCCCTGACCGTCGGGCAGTTGGTGATGATGGGCCGCCATCCGCATCAGGGCATCACCCGCCGCGTCCGCGCGCAGGACCGCCGCCTCGTCGAGGACGCCCTGGAACAGGTGGATCTGCAGCATCTGGGGCACCGGACCGTCGGCGAGCTCTCCGGGGGGCAGCGGCGGCGCGCTATGCTCGCCCGTTCCATCGCCCAGCAGGCACCGCTGATGCTTCTCGATGAGCCCTTCGCCGGGGTGGACCGCACCTCTGAGGAGCTCATCGTCTCGGTGCTGCATACGCTGCGCGACGCCGGCACTTCCCTGCTCGTCTCGACCCACCACCTCGACGGTGTCGAGTCTTTGGCCGATGACGTCGTGCTGCTGCATCGCCGGGTACTGGCCTCCGGGCGCCCCGAAGAGGTCCTGACCGAGGAGCAGCTGGCTCAGGCCTTCGGCGCAGTCCTGGCGTCGAACCCGGAAGGGAGCCGGTGATGGTGGACCTGCTCATCGCGCCCCTGTCCTTTCCCTTCATGCAGCACGCTGTCATCGTCGCGGTCACCGCCGCGGCGGTCTGCGGGCTGCTGTCCTGTTGGCTGGTGCTGATGGGGTGGTCGCTGATGGGTGAGGCGGTGGCCCATTCGATCCTGCCGGGCGTCGTGCTGGCCTCATTGGTCGGGCTTCCCCTTGCGGTGGGCGCTTTTCTGTTCGGGCTGGTGGCGGTGCTGCTCATCGGTGCGGTCGGCGCCGCGCCGGGGCTGAAGCGTGACACCTCCATCGGCGTGGTGTTCACCTCGCTGTTCGCCGTCGGCCTGGTGCTGCTCTCGGTGACGCCGACGCAGACGCATCTGCAGCACATCCTCTTCGGCGATGTCCTCGGCGCCTCACGCGCCGATGTGCTCACCGTCAGTCTCCTGGGCCTGGTGACCATTACGGTCCTCATGGTGCGGCGGCGTGATCTGGTGCTCTTCGCCTTTGACCGCACCTATGCGCACACGGTGGGGCTCTCCACACGGGGGCTCGCCGCACTGCTGCTGAGCCTGTTGGCGCTGACTACGGTGACGGCGCTGCAGACCCTCGGAGTGATCCTGGTGGTCGCGATGCTGGTGATCCCCGGGGCGACGGCGCTGCTGCTCTCGCGCACCTTCTCGAGGATGCTGCTGCTCTCCAGCCTCAGCGCTGTGCTCTCCGCCCTGATCGGTCTCTATGCCAGCTATTGGCTGGATGTCGCCTCGGGGGCGACGATCGTGCTGACCCAGGCCGTGCAGTTCACTCTGGCCTATCTCTTCGCCCCGCGGCGAGGACTGATCGCCCGGCTGTCTGAGGGGCGCCGACGGCGCAGAATCAGTTCTACCGAGCCGACCGCAGCGACCGAGAGCACCACAGCCGAGGTGATCTGATGAGCCCCCGCACCTCAGACCAGGGCCGCTCCACCCGCGCCTCCTCGGCCACCACGTCGGTGGAGGATTACGCCAAGACCATCTACGGGCTCAGCGAGTGGGACGGTGCTGCGGTCACCGCCTCGGATCTGGCCCGCGCACTGGGTGTGTCGAACCCGTCGGTGAGCACGATGGTGCGCAAGATGGCTGAGCTCGGACTCGTCGAGCACCAACCCTATGCCCCGGTGGAGCTGACCGAGGAGGGCAGGCGGCTGGCTTTGGCGATGGTCCGTCGACATCGGCTGATCGAGACGTGGCTGGTCCGCGAGCTGGGGTACGGCTGGGATGAGGTTCACCAGGAGGCCGAACGCCTGGAGCATGCAGTCACCGACCTGTTCATCGAGCGGCTGGATGTCCGGCTCGGGTACCCTCGCGTGGATCCGCACGGGGATCCCATCCCCTCCCCCGAGCTGGTCACGTACTACCCGGAGACGGTGCTGCTGTGCCGTGTCGGTTCCGGCGGCCGGGTGCGGCTGGAACAGGTCGACGACGGCGTCCCCCAGGCGCTGCAGCTGCTGCAGGCCCAACGCCTTGCACTGGGCTCCTCGGTGGAGGTCCGGGATGCCGGGGGCCGCGATCCTGCAGGCGGTGATGCTGCAGGCCGGGAGGTGATCGTCGTCGGTCCGCACGGGGACCTGCGCCTGCCTCATGACGTCGCCCATGCGGTGCGCGTCTGTGTGCTGGATGGGTAATACCCTGGGATGGTGCCCGATGTTTCTAATGCTCAGCCTTCGACGGTGGACCACCGGCGTATCCCCCTGCGGACGCTGGTGCCCCTCGTCGCACTCGGTGGCGCCGTCGGTGCGCTGCTGCGCTTCGGGCTCGGTGAGCTGATCCCGGAACAGGGGATGAAGTTCCCGTGGACGACTCTGCTGGTCAATCTCTCCGGTTCTGCCGCCTTGGGACTGCTGGTGGGGATCGCGGCCGTGCGGACCAAGACTCCGTCCTGGGTGGTCCCGACTCTGGGCACGGGTCTGCTCGGTGCGTATACGACGTTCTCGACGGTGATCCTTGTGCTGCTGCCCTCTGTGCCCGGGGCCGCACTGGATTCGCTGAGTACCGTCACCTATGTCTCCCCCGGGATTCTGGAGGCCGGAGCCTATCTGCTGATCAGCATCATCTTCGGCACGATGGCCGCCGCCGCGGGGTTGGTGACCGCACGGGGGATCTTCGGCTACCTCGGTCATGACGCCGAACGACGGGCAGCGGGCCGCGGCGGAACGGGGGGCCCGTCATGATGGCCACACTCTCCGTCGCCACAGTGCTTGGCGTAGCTCTCGGAGGTGCGCTGGGGGCTGTTCTGCGTCTGCTGTTGGACCGATATCTGCGCGGTGGGGTGCTGCTGGCCAATATGCTGGGATGCTTCGTCCTGGGGTTCCTCTTCGGGGAGTTCTCCGTGCTGCAGACCGACGACGCCACGGTGGACGTCGGGTGGCTCAGCGAGCCGGTGCTGGCAGTGCTGGCGGTCGGTCTCGTCGGCGCGCTCTCGACGTTCTCCACGGTGTCCCTGCGAGTGGCGCAGCTGTGGATGGATGGGCGGCGTCCGCGGGCGGTGTTCACCTGGACCAGCCATGTCCTCTGCGGTATCACCGGTGGCGTGCTGGGGGTCGCCGTCTCCGGGATGCCGGCCCTAGGCTGACCCTCCCCACTATCGAGTATCCCTGGCTTTGTGAGTTCTCCCGCCGTATGTTCCACGGGATTCCTCACAAAGCCAGGGATACTCGATAGTGGGGGATGTATGATGGGGAGCTGGTCTCTGGCCGAGGCATACGCCGAACACGCTGAAGGAGGTGGCGAGAATGGCCGCGAAGAAGTCGAAGAAGGGTCCGAAGGATCCGAACAACCACGTGGTCGCCACCAACCGGCGGGCACGTCATGACTATGAGATTCTGGACCGTTACGAGGCCGGCCTCGTCCTCACCGGCACGGAGGTGAAATCTCTGCGGGAAGGCCAGGCGGCGCTGACCGACGGGTTCGCCTCCTTCTCCAACCCGACTGAGATGTGGTTGGAGCAGGTCCATATTCCGGAGTACCTCAACGGCACGTGGACGAATCATGCGGCGCGCCGGAAGCGGAAACTGCTGCTGCATCACCGGGAGCTGGATAAGATTCAGCGGCAGACCGAAGGTAAGGGCTACACGGTGGTGCCCCTGCAGCTGTATTTCAAGGACGGCAAAGCCAAAGTGGAGCTCGCCATCGCCAAGGGTAAGCGTGAGTTCGACAAGCGCGAGACGCTGCGGCGGAAGCAGGACGACCGTGAAGCTCAGCGGGCGATGCGCCAGCGCAACCTCGGCGCAGCCTGACCACATGTATCACTCAAGGGAACTGGCTGATCAGTCCGCATAGTCGGGTGCTGGAGGTTCACCCCAGAACTCTTCCAGTGTCACACCGGCGTCCGAGACGGCCTGAGCAGTCGGTCTCCCGATGTATCGGAGATGCCACGGCTCTGGCGAGTAGCCGGTGATGGCTTCCGCTCCATGCGGGTATCTCACGATAAAACCGAAATCTGAAGCGTTCTCAGCCGTCCACTCTCCGTGAGGCGTCTCGCCGAAACAGCGGATGGAGTCGCAGTGTGGAGAGTCACGAGCCTGTATATCTATAGCGAGCCCGGTCTGGTGCTCAGAATGACCAGGCCGCGCCACGTAGGCATCCGCTTCCTCGACTCCGTAGCCCTCTACTCGCTGTTCGTACAAACTCTGCTGAGAGTCGAATCCTCGGTAGCCTGACGCCAGTTCCAATTCGAGTCCGGCCTCTGCCGCGGCACCAAACATCTCCTGCATCGCCTCATCCACTTCGCCACGCACCAGAACACGTGAAGGCAGTGTCTCCACACTGGCGTCAACAAGATCCTCCGGCCGATGATCTTTCGGTTGGACCGGGTTGAGCGGGTTGACCAAGACGTAGATCGAGGACGGGTCAGTGGAGGCTTCTCGCACGACGGAATCTTGGCCGGAGCCATGAGACTCGGTAGTTTCCACTGGTTCCGGCGGCAGGGAGCGTTCTGGCTCGGCGGCAGGTTCGGACATCGCGCCTGCATCTGCGGAGGAATTGCCCGATGCTTCACATGCCGAGAGGAGAACAGCGGCCATCCCGGCAATCAGCCAGGGGCCGAAGGTTGTTCGGCGGGATGCGTTCATCGTCGGACCTTCTACTCCGTATCTCGCTGCTTCACCTTAGATGCTCTCACTGTGGTGGCGGCACCGCGAACGGCGTGGGGCCCGCAGGAGTGCACCTGCACAACAGAAAACCCGGGACATATCGGAACATTGAGGGCTCCTGTAGAGTGGCCCTCAAGCCGACATGCCCCGGGTTTTCGCCCGAATTTCTGCGGATTTGGTGGAGACGGCGGGAATCGAACCCGCGTCCGATGTGGATTCTCATGGGCTTCTCCGGGTGCAGTCTGCAGCAGGGTGTTACTCGGCCCCAGCCATCATGCAGACAAGTGGCTGTCCCGGGCCCATCCGTGTGATTGTCGTGATACTCCCCCACAGAAAAGGGAGCACCACCAGTGGCTGTCTAGCTGATGCCAGACACTGAGGCGACAGCGTCCTCAGGCTGACAGACTTGCGCTGGCTGGATTATCAGGCAGCCAGGGCGAAGTCAGTGCGCTTAGAATCGGCACTTATTGGGTTGCAGAGAGTATTTACGAGGTCCTCTTGCTTCCTCGACCCGCTTCCCCATGATCAACTCACATCGTCGAAACCGATCGTCCCCGTATGCGGTTATCAAACCACTTCTCCCACCCGGATCCATATTCCAGGCAGGCATTCCAGTGTAAGCCACTGTGCAGCTTCCTGTGAAGCGTCCGACGAGACTCATGAAAAGTGCCCGCGAACTGGCTCCCGTGCCTCACGTAGGAATGCCCGCGTTGTGGGAGTCGTCGGTAGGGCATGGGAAGTGAGTTGACGATGGCCTCTCGTGCTGAGGTAACGACGAAGTTCGCTCGTGACTACGCCCGGGCATCGAAGAAGGACAAGGGGCGGGTGTTGGACCAGGTGGTGGCCGTGACGGGCTGGTCACGGGACAACGCCCGGCGGCGTCTGACAGCGGCAGCCAAGGCACCCCCGGGCAGGGGCAGGACCCTCGCGGCGCGGCCGCGGAAGCCGCGGCGCCCGAAATACTCCTACGACGCACTGAAGGTCCTCCAGCGGGTGTGGGCGGCCTCGGGGTACCAGTGCGGAAAGTACCTGGTTGTGTCGATACCGCTGCTGCTTGACCTCCTGGAGAAGGCCGGGCACCTCGAAGCGGGCTCGGACCACTACAGCGAATCGGTGCGGGCGGAGTTGGAAGCGATGAGCGCCGCCACGATCGACCGCTACCTCCAGCCCGCCAAGGCGAGAGACCACCTGCGGGGGATATCGACCACGAAAGCAGGCCCACTGCTGCGCACCTCGATCCAGATCCGCAAGGCCGGCGACGAGGTCGAGGCCGAGCCGGGCTTCTTCGAGGTCGATACCGTCGCCCACTGCGGCCCGGTGCTCAAGGGCGAGTTCGCCCGCACCGTGAATCTGACCTGTGTGCATACCGGGTGGACGTTCACCCGCAGCATCCGCAACAACGCCCACAAGCACATCCTGGCCGCGCTCGACGAGGCGGTCGCCCAGATCCCGTTCGCAGTCTCGGGGATGGACTTCGACAACGGTTCGGAGTTCCTCAATCACGGCATCGTGAACTGGGCCGGTGACCTGGGCATCTATTTCACTCGCGGCCGTCCCTACACCAAGAACGACCAGGCCACGATCGAGTCGAAGAACGGGCACCTGGTGCGCAAGCACGCGTTCTACTACCGCTACGACACCACCGCCGAGCGGAAGGTCCTCAACGACCTCTGGCGCCTGGTCGATGACCAGTTCAACTTCCTCAAGCCCACCAAGAAGCCCTCCGGGTGGGGCACAGACCGCGCTGGACGCCGCAAACGGCTCTACGACGACCCGGCGACCCCACTGGACCGGCTGCTACGCGCCGGAGTGCTCTCACCCACCCAGGAGCGCGAGTTACTCGCCTACCGCGACCGCCTGGACCCGCTGGACACCGCACGCCGTATCAGCGACCTCCAGACTCGCCTGATCGCCCTGGCACGCGAGAAGACCGAGCAGCTCTACCTCGCCCAGATCCCCTCCGCTCTGCCCGACGTCCGCAAGGGCATCCACGTCGCCCAAGCCTCCTAACCCGCCCGACACGAGCCAGACCATTCGCGGGCAATCACATCTGAGGCACCACCAAACTTTCGCGGGCATCTTGACATGAGGCACTACGGCGTCCGTCCACGCCGTCGGTGCTCTAGACGCGCAGGTAGCGGCGCACCGTCAGCCAGGACGCGAGAACGGCGAGCACCAGGGCGATAAGGATCAGCATCGGCATGATCAGCCAGGAGGCGGAGGAGTCGATGAAACTGATCCCCGGCACCTGCTGGGCGAGCCATTGGCCGAGCACGAACTCAGCGATCACCCACGTAGCCGCGCAGGCCAGCAACGCTCCGATCAGTGCGGCAAGCGCCCCTTCGAAGATGAAGGGCAGCCGGATCATCGACTTCGAGGCACCCACCAGACGTTTGATCCCGGTCTCACGGCGTCGGGCAAAAGCGGAGAGCCGGATCGTCGTGGAGACCAGCAGCACCGCGCAGACGATCATCACGGCCGCGATGATCAGCGCGACCATCGTCATCCCGTTGAGGATCCCGAAGACCTGGTCCAGGATCTCCTGCTGGTCAGCCACGCTCTCCACTCCCAGGGCCGAGGCGAAGAGCTCAGTGACCACCTCGTACTGCTCGGGGTCGACCAGCAGGATGCGGAAGGACTCGGGCATATCGGCGGCCTCCACCGACGAAGAGTCTGCGTCCTGGCCGCGTTGATCGAGAAAGTTCTCCAGCGCTTGGTCCTGGGACTCGTATCGGTAGGAGTCCACGTACTGCGCGGCAGCCCCCTCCTCGAGCGACTGCTCCACCGCCTCACGCTGGTCGTCGGTGACGGCCCCTGCCGGGCAGGCCGAGGCCGGTGAGCCCTCCGTACACAGGAAGACCGAGACCTCCAGCTGTTCGTGAAAGTCATCGGTCATCTCATCGACCTGGGTCTGCATCAGCGCCGCGGCACCGACGAAGGTCAGGGAGATGAAGGTCACCAGGATCAAAGCCGAGACCATGGCGACGTTGCGGCGCAACGAGGTGAAGGTCTCACCGAGCATGTGCAGTAACCGATGCATCAGAGCCTCCCCTCCTCGAAGCGGACCTCATCCTCATCGCGGTCCAGGGCGTCGAGCTCCTCGAACTCTTCGTCGCCGGCCTGGCCCGCCGCGTCGTCGCGCTCGGTGAAGCCCTCCTGCTGCACACCGGTCAGCTCAGTGCCGTCGACGCCAGCCGGTACCTGTTCTGCAGGTTCCTGAGCCGTTACAGGACGACGGTCCTCCGGCCAGGTGATCCGGTAGGCCTGGGCCGCTTCAGCGCCGAGATCGGCGGCAGAGTCCTCAGACTCCCCTGGGTCCTCGGCCTTCTCCGGGCGGTCCCGGTCCGGCAGGTCAGTGTAATCACCGAAGCCGGCAGGCTTGGGGTCGATGGCGCGAAGACCGGCCGCGGCCTCCTGCTCGTTGAGCAGTTCCCAGGCCCGGGAACCTCGGGGCGGGTCATAGGTGCCCTGGGGATCGTCGCGGACCAGCACACCGTGATGGAGCTGGACGACCCGGCGGCGCATCTGATCGACGATAGGCCGATCGTGGGTAGCCATGATGACCGTGGTTCCAGAGGCATTGATCCAGCGCAGGATCTTCATCACCTCAGTGGAGGCGTGCGGGTCCAGGTTCCCGGTGGGTTCGTCGGCCAGCAGCACGGCGGGCTCGTTGACGATGGCCCGAGCTATGGCGGCCCGCTGCTGCTCACCACCTGATATCTCGTGCGGATAGCGGCGGCCGAGGTGATCCAGCCCCACCGTCTCCAGCACATCGGTCACACGCGCTCGCGTCTGAGCTCGGCGCGCACCGATGACATTCATGGCGAAGGCGACGTTGTCGTAGACGGTCTTATCGGGCAGCAGCCGGAAGTCCTGGAAGACCATGCCGATAGATCGTCGATACGCCGGCACCCGGCGCTCCAACATCAGCCCCAGGTTCTGCCCGGCGACGGTGAGCCGCCCGTGCTGTGGGAGTCCTTCGCGCAGGATCATCCGCAGCAGAGTGGATTTGCCGGAGCCGGAGGCACCGATGAGGAAGACGAAGTCACCGCGGTCGAATTCGACGCTGACGTCGTCGAGGGCGGGTCGGCCGTCGCGCTCATAGCGCCGGGTGACGTGCTCGAAGCGGATCATCGGTCAGGACCTCCCGGGGATCAGGCCTCGTCGCCCTGGGCCCGCCACCGGATACCGGCGTCGATGAAGCCGTCGAGGTCACCGTCGAGCACGGCCTGGGCCTGACCGGTCTCGTGTTCGGTGCGCAGGTCCTTGACCATCTGGTAGGGGTGCAGCACGTAGGACCGGATCTGATCTCCCCAAGAGGCTTTGATGTCTCCGGCGAGGGCCTTCTTCTCCGCGCTCTCCTCCTCCTGTTTGAGCAGCAGCAGGCGGGATTCGAGCACGCGCATCGCGGCCGCACGGTTCTGGATCTGGGATTTCTCATTCTGCATGGACACCACTGTGCCGGTGGGCAGGTGGGTGATGCGCACTGCAGAGTCAGTGGTGTTGACCGACTGCCCGCCGGGCCCGGAGGAGCGGAAGACGTCGATCTTCAGGTCGTTCTCGTCGATCTCGATGTGGTCGGTTCCCTCGATGAGCGGGATGACCTCGACGGCGGCGAAGCTGGTCTGGCGGCGGCCCTGGTTGTCAAAGGGGCTGATCCGCACCAGACGGTGAGTGCCGGCTTCCACGGAGAGCGTGCCGAAGGCATAGGGGGCTTTGACCTCGAAGGTGGCGGACTTCAGCCCGGCCTCCTCGGCGTAGGAGGTATCGAGCACCTGCACGCTCCACTCACGAGTCTCGGCCCAGCGGGTGTACATGCGCAGCAACATCTCGGCGAAGTCTGCGGCGTCGACTCCCCCGGCACCGGAACGGATGGTGACCACGGCCTCACGCTCGTCGTACTCACCGGAGAGCAGAGTCACGACCTCAAGGGACTCCAGGGCCTTGGAGATCGCGGCCACCTCAGTGACGGCCTCCCGGCGGGTATCCTCATCACCCTCCTCCTCAGCCATCTCAACCATGACCTCAACATCATCGATACGTTGGGCGAGATCCGTGATCCGACGAAGCTCACCCTGCCGGTGCGAGAGCTTAGAGGTGACCTTCTGAGCATTGTCCTGGTCATCCCAGAGATCCGGGGCCGCGGCCTGCTCAGAGAGCTCATCCACCTCGGCCCGCAGCTTCTCGACGTCGGTGACCTGGGCGATGCGGTCCATAGTGGCGCGCAGGCTGCGCAGCTCAGCGGGGAAATCAGTCTCTGCCATAACGAGTCCACACTACCGGTTACTGCTCCGGCCAAAGCGGAGGCTGGGCGGCGGCTCTGCGGCCGGAGGCGAATCGCCGTGCGAAGCTCAACCAGCTTGCTTGAAAACAGCACACCACCGGCTGGGAACTGATGCGCAGAGTCAGCGACGCAGAATGACCCGAGCGTGGGACTCCGCGGACACAGGCACCTCGGCCGGCAGCATCTGGGAGATCAGAGGCAGCTCGGCAGTCGTCGACAACTCGATATGGGCAGTGCGGCCTCCATCGGTGACCTGCACTGCGGTGATCTCCACGCCGTCGAAGCGCTCCTGGGCGCCGGAAGTATGCAGATACTCTTCCGCAGCGGCGAGCGCCTGACCTTCAGACACCGTCGGCCGGACGTCGCCAGAGGCCGTCGCGCTGAGTGAGGCCGCTGAAGCTGCCCCATCAGCGGCGGCCAACAGACGACGAGCCTCAAGATTGACTGCCGTCGCCCCGATGACCACTGCGGTCACCGAGAGCACCAGCAGCATCATGCCGAGGAACAGCACCGTGCTCTGCCCCTCCTCCCCGCGAAGGGCGACGACTCTCCGGCGCATTGTGCCCTTCGTTGTTCCATTCACTGTGCCCTCACCTGCACAGAGTTCGAAGAGACAGTCGCCAACGTCGGATCCCATGACCCCAGCGACGAGAGCAGCGGAACCGGCACGGTCACATCCACAGTGACCGAGACGAGATCCCCGTCATCCTCACAGCTGCCGGCAGGACAGTCGATGCTGATCTCTGCCTGGGAGGCGTCAATGTCGTAATCCGCCAAGGCTGCGGACACGGCGGCTTCAGCCCGAGAAGCAGAATCTTCCGGGTTCTCGGCCGTGGCATGCATCTTCGCAGCCTGATCGGCAGCACCCACTGAAGCATACGAGGCGACTTGGAGGCTCGACACAGCCACGATGAGATACACCACTGGCACCAACAGCACAGCGGTGAGCACCACGAACTCGATGATCGAGGAGCCCTCCTCATCCCCGGCATGTCCCGGTCGACGACGCAGCGCCGCGCTCAGCTCACTCGAACTCATAGGCACTGCCGGTCACCTCCACGCTGCCGACGCCCGGCCCGATGCCGAGGACGGGCACCTGCGAGCGCACAGTAACCCGCAGCGTCCGTTCGCCCTCATCGCCCAGGTACTCATAGCTGACTTCTTCAGCGTGCTCATCGGCCAGGCTCTGACTGATCAGATCCCTAGTGCGCTGGACTCCGTCCTCGGGGCCACGGTCCTGCAGTGCGCCGAACCGGGCGCCGGTGGAGGCGGCGTCAATCAGAGTGTTGCGGACGTGGACGAACACTGCCAGCTGAATGATCGTCACCGTCAGCAGCACCAGCACGGCGGCGACCATCGTGAACTCCGCCGTCGCCGCACCGGTTTCCCCGGTCTCAGCAGTCACCTCGGTCTCAGCAGTCCCCTCAGTCTCACCGACCTCGTCGCTCTGCCCGGTGCCGCCGGCGCCATCGCGGCTGAACCGCGCTGGGCGCCGTCTCACTGGGAGACGTTGCTGATCGCGTCGTTGAACAGGCCCTCCAGCGCTGGCTGAGCGATGGCCAGCAGCCCTGCCACCAAGACGGCGCTCATCAAGGTGATCATGACCCACCCGGGCACATCGCCCTGCTCATCCTGAAGGCGGGCCATCAGTCGGCGGAAGAGGTCGAGGTGAGAAGCAGGAACGGTCTCATCAGTGGTGCGGTGCATCAGTAGTCCTCTCAGTCTTGTCGTGATCTGGTGATCTCGGTGTTCTTTTTCGTTCTCTTCAGCGATATCCAGTTATAGGTTCTTGTCGTTATCAGTCAGGTGTATTCCTTCGGACGCCCCGAGCAGACGCCTATATCAGACGCCGATCGAGAGCAGTTCCACCCCGGGATAGACCGCGAAGACCACAGTCAGCGGCAGGACCCCGAAGACCAACGGGACCATCATGGAGATCTCCTTCTTCCCCGCCGTCTCCATCAATTCGCGTTTGGACAGATCCCGGACGTCCTGAGCCTGGGCCCGCATCACCTCCGCCAAGGGCGTCCCTCGCTCCATCGCGACGATGATGCCCTCGAGGAACCGAGTGATCGGCGCCGAGCGGACCCTGGCAGACATGCGCTTCAATGCTTCGGAGAAACTGGCACCAGCCTGCATCTGACGCTGGACTCGCAGGAACTCCACATGCAGTTCCCCGCGGGAGACACGGCTGACACGTTCGAACGCCCCCGGAGCGCTCTCACCGGCACTGACCGCCAGCGCGATCATCTCCGCCACCGTCGGGAATTCCGAGAGCATCCGTGTGTGCCGCCGGCGGATGCGTGCGGTCAGCATCGTGTCTCTGGCCCCATAGCCGAGCACACCGGCGGCGAGCACGCTGACCACGGCCAACAGCGGGTGGAAGGCATCAGCGAAGAACGCCATGACCTGTGCACCGATGGCAAGCGCACCGGCCGAGACCGCCATGACCAGCTGCTGGAGGCGATAGTCGGCGACGCCGAGCGGTGAATCGGCCTGTTCCAATCGTGCGTGGAGCTGCTCGGAGTCCACGGCGAACCGCTCCACATGTTCGCGCAGCGCCTCCACCACGGGGAGGAAGAGACGCCCGGCGGCTCCGATGGGCACCGCACGGGGACGGGACGTGCTGAACAGATCTGTGGCAGTCGCCGAAGACCGCAGGTGCGGGGTGACCCGGTCAACCAGCCGAGGTTCGTTGAGCACCGGCAGGGAGAAGATGACGATGAGCGTTCCGAGGCCGAGACCCAGTCCGGCCACCAGTGCCCAGGCGATCGAGGTGGTCACAGCAGCACCCTCGCTTCCGTGGGCAGAGCACCGATGCGCAGCATCAGCCGGTAGCAGATCACTGAGACGCCCAGTCCGACGGCCAACACCATCAGACCGGTGACGCTCTGATAGGCCTGGGCGGCTTCAGGCTGAGTCGAGATCAGCAGCACCACGATCCACGGGGCCGCCACGGCGAGCTTCGCGGCGTTCACCGTCCACGACTGGCGCGCCTCGAGCTCGCTGCGGGTGCGCGCCGAATCACGCAGGAACTCTGCCAGCGTGCCCAGCAGCCGGCCCAGGTCAGAACCGCCGACCTCCCGGGTAATGGTCAGAGAGATGACGATGCGATCACCGACCGGGTCGGCCAACCGCTGCTTCAACCCGGCCAGGGCGGTATCGACGCTCTGACCGGAACGGTAGTCCTTGGCGAACTCCTCGAATGGCTCACGCAATGGTTCGGGGCCGGAGGTGCCCAACTGCATCAAGGCCTCCGGCAGTGACATCCCCGCGCGCACTGCTGAGCGCAGGTGATCGACGGCATCGGGCCAGATCTCACGCAGCACCGCACGCCGTTTCTTCGTCTGCCAGCGCAGCACCACGATGGGCACGGCGGAGCCGAATGCCGCGAAGCACAGTGCCAGGGGCACCGCCGTGGTCATCACCAGCACGGCCAGACCGCTGATCAGCGCACATCCGAGCATCGCGGTGATCACTCCGGAGATACCGACGCGCCGATGACCGGCCTCTGCCAAGAGCTGCTGGAGCCGCCCCCGCCGAGGCCCCTTGGGCCGTCGCGGCGGCATCGGCCAGAACGACCACCAGATCAGCAGCAGCCCGACGCCGAGCATCAACCCTAGTGCCACACTCACAGCAGCACTCCTGCACGTCCGATCCGGGCCTTCGCCTCGGCGCTGAGCTTCTTGCTGTCCAGCACGGCCGAGGGGTTCAGCTGAAGCTCCCCGTCGCGGCGCTCGAAGAGGGTCGTGGTCTCGATGGCTTCACCTTCCACACGCCCACCCACGGCGAGGATCTCGTCGACATGCCGGTGGCCCTCGGCATCACGCGCACAGTGGACGACGAGGTCCACGCAGGATGCCACCGTCGGCACAATGAACCCGCGACTGATGTTCTCACCCGCCAGGAGCGGCAACGTGCAGATCGGGTTGTTCTCGGAAGCTGTCGAAAGTTGTTCTCGGAACTGGTCTTGGAATGTTACGAGACCTATTGAGAGGTCAGTGTCCGGGGCCATTTCTCGCTGCGTCGCCGCTGTCGAGAGGCCTCAGAGCCCACGGAGACGCTTCAGGTGGTTCTTCTGCTGTTTTCGGGCATGAAAAAGCCCCGCCTGGCCCTAATCAGGGCATGACGGGGTTGGGTCGGAGCTGTTGTTGTTTAGATCGCGGATTCGCCTCTGGTGGGAGGGCTCCAGTCTGGTCCGCGTTCTCGTTGCCGTCGTTTCTTCGGCGGGGCGTTCCAGGGCTTGGGCAGTTCCTTGCCCCAGGTGACATCACGCAGCCGGGGTGTGTTCTTCTTCTCTGGGCCACGACCGCGGGAATCGACCTGGATGTTCTTGGCCATGAAGACCTCGGTCTTGTGCATGTTGGTGGCCACTAGCAGCAGGGCGGTGAAGATGTAGTTGGCTGCGTAACCGCGGATACGGCGGCGGTCAGCGATCGCCAGAGCTGCTCCGGCGCCGTTCTTGGCTGAGGCATTGACGGACTCGATGGTGTTACGGGTGGTGGAGTACCAGGTGTACCACTCAGGTGTGCCGAACTGGATACGGGGATCCATTGCCTGGCGGTCATAGACCGGGCCACGAATGATGGAGGTTCCGCCTGCGTTGGTGCAGAGTTTGCCGCGGGTGTGCTCTGCCGGGACGTTCTTGGGCATGATCGGAAGCAGCGCCAGGTGCTTGCCCGTCTCGGCTTCGATGTCCCTGGGCCGTAGGGGGCAGGCCACGGTGGGGTTCGGTCCGGCGGCTGGGCAGCGCATCTGCTGACCACCGCCCTCACGAGTCGCAGCCTCATGGGGCTGGAGCATGTACTTGGCACGCTGTTCGAGGCGCTTCTGCCAGGTGTCGTAGTCGATGCTCTTATCGACCCGGTAGTGGACAGTAGCTTTGATGAGGTTCTCTTTGCCTCGCAGAGCGGGGCTGTAGAGGTTTCCTTCCAGGACAATGAAGTGTCCCTCGTCGTAGGGCTTACCCAGATCGTCGACCTTCATGTCGAAGAGCAGCTGATAGCCCAGCTCGCGGGCGGGGATCTGGAAGTTTTCGGCCAGGGGGCTGTTGCCGTAGGCACGGTCTCCGATGATGAGCCGGGCGGGCAGGCCTGCTCGGTTCATCTGTTCCAGAGCGATGATGGCGTTCTGTCCGGGCTCCACCGCGGGCTTGTCGAAGCTCATCCCGACTGCGAGTTGCGGGAAAGTCGTCACCCGGCTGGGGTCGTTGGTGGCCATGGAGACGATCGCGGCGTCGTATCCGAAGATGCCCTTGTTCTTGAGCTGCTGGGTTGGAGCATCATCGTCGAGGAAGTGGTCGCCCTTTCGCTGGTACCAGCCTGCTTCGTACTCAGTGCTGATCCACTGGCTGGTCTTGCTGTGGCCACGGGAGTGGACGGGAACCACGGTCCCATCGACTACGGCGTTGCCCTTCCAGCGGCGCCGCACCTCACGGGGCAGGTCCTTATAGGACTGGACGATCAGGGCGTTGCAGATCTGGTGCAACCGTTCACGGCGCATTCGCACGGCGTCCTCGTCCAGAGACGCCAGGTGGTTCTGGCGGGCTTCGCGGCTCATCTTCTGCCGTCGCGGCCCGGGCTCGGGGTCTACCACGGCAAGCAGGCGGTGGAAGGCCCGATCAATCCGGTCATAGACCGCATCGGCAGTCGCCTTCTCGTCGAGCTCGATACCCAGCCGCCGCCGGGTGTGGTCACTTAGCCCGTATCGGGCGAGGTTGGCGGCATTGCGGGTGGTCATCGCCTGCCCGGCGCAGGCCAGCGTCAGGTACAGCGCGAGCACTGCGGCGAAATCCATGGCAGGCTTCGGGCCAGCCTGCTTACCAGCAGCGATCCGGTCCTCTTCCATCCATCGGTAGAGCTCTGCGCTGATCCCGGTGCGCTTGATGTGCCCGAGCGTGCGCACCACATCCTCGTCACTGGCGTTGATGCGCTTGGAATAGACCCCTCGCCACTGACGGGTCTCGTCCAGGACATAGTCCTCGTCGAAAGAAGCCTGGGCACTCATGCCTGCGCCCCTTCGATACCCATCTGCTTCTTCAGGGCATTACGCTCCCGACGGATCTGATTGCAGGTCTCACGGTTGGCCTCCCGGTATTGGGCCTTCCTCTCTGCGTCATAGGCGCGAAGTGCTGCCACAGCAGCCTCATAGGGCTCCTCATCCAGGTACGGGATGACCCGATCCAGAGAACTGGGTGTCTTCAGACCGGCAGCAGCGATGAAGGTGTTCAGCCCGACCCCGGAGTTCAGCAGACGCACATACCAGGTGATCCGCATCCGCTTGGTGTTGACCCGCGTCCCGAATCGTTGTGCCTGGGTGCGGGTCCGGTTGATGATGTCGGTAGTGATCGCGTGCTTGCCGCCGTGACTCTCGGGGCGGAAGAGATAGGCATCGGGCTCTACGGCCTCGGCCAGGACGATCGCGCAGTCTTCCCACTCCGCGAGTACGGCCACCTGCCGGGGGTTCTTTCCGCCGACGTGGATGATCACGCCTTCGGGGGTCTCCACAATGTTGCGGCCACGCAGAGTACCCAGATCCGCTGGGGTCAGGCCCGCACCGAGACAGTAGGTCAGCAGCACCCAGCAGCAGTGCCGCATATAGGGCGTGGACGAGGAGGAGGCCCAGAGCTTCAAAGACTCGATCTCCTCAGCGCTGTACGGGGCCTGGTATGCCTGGTGAGGCACAGACTGGAGCTTTACCAGCCGTTTATCAGCAGGCAGCAGGCGATTCGCCACCGCCAGCAGACGTCCGCGGACTGCGCCATAGGACTTCGGGGCGCGGTCCTTGACGACGTTGATGGCGTAGTAGGCAATCAGGTCCCGGTCGAAGATCTCCGCGTCATCGAGATCTGTGCCCATGATCCGGTACGCCCAGTCCACGTATCGGGCTACGACCGATTGGGTCGGCTTCGGGTGACCGGCGCTGTATCGCCCGACGTTGAGCACCACTCGGATGACATAGTCGCGGATGGGCCCGTAGTTCTCCCCCACCCCGTCCGCGATGGGCCGGTAGGCGTGGACATCGGCGATCTCGGTCTCAGTCAGTTCACGCGGCTCAGCCAAGAGATTCGTCCCCCTCTCGGCCACTCCGTAGGTGACGTACGACCCATGACCTCGCGGTGTTGCATGAGACCGGTACTCCCTGCGCCGGGACGTCTCGACCTGAGGCAGAAGGTCCGCATCGGCCCGCTTCCGGACTCCGGTGTCGGCACGACGTGCTCGTGCAGGGGCGAACCCGGCAGGTGGACCCTCGGCGAGCTCGGCAGGAAACGGCCGATGCTGCCAATGGACGTACCGCTGAGCGACCGGTCCCAGCATCAGCGGCAACAGGTCGGACCACGGACCCGGCAGGCCGCATCGCAGTTCGGCGGTCTCCGAGGAACTCAGTTCTGGCGCATTCATGCCCGGGGAGTATCCGGAGAGCGCAATGGCCGGCCCAAATCATGGGTCGAACATACCTTCGAATGCGATGAACGGACAAATGCGTCCGTTTTGCATGGCAGTCAGTGTCATCTGCCCGCGTGGGCGCCATGGCACATATGCTGGAGGGGTGCCTATGCAGCCCCGCGATTATCTCGACGAGCCTGAGCTCTTCGCTGACCCCAATGCGTCAGTGAAGAAGGACCTCAAGGCTGAAGGATCTGCTCACCGGCACGATGCTGTGGCCGCGGAGCTTCAGTCGGTGATTGCTTACACGGTGAAGTCCCGGGTGAAGATCGACGGGCGGAACCTCAACGCAGTGGCGGCCTCTGCCGGCATGGATTACAAGAGGCTCTACCGCCTGCTGACCGGCCAGACCTGGATCAAGCTCGCAGACGTGGTTGGACTTTCCTACGTGCTGGGCACCGACCTGGCCAGGATCTATGAATACCGAGGCAAAGACCTTGCCGGGTACCGCAGAGCACAGGATGCCCTTTTCAGAGAGCCGGGGGCGATCCTCCAACCCCACCAGCGCAACCCGCAGGGCCAATAAGCCTTCCGCTTGTTACTGCCGCGCCCACCGTTGCACCGTGCCATAGGCGATGCCTGACTGCTCAGCGAACGTCTTGAGGATCCGCCCCTCCTCGACCACTTCTTTGGTCAAGTCGACCTGCGCGGCATCGAGCACCTGCCGGACCTTCGCGAGCTCACAGTAGAGTTCCATCAAGTCCAGGTTCTCGAACTCATCATCATGAACCTCCAGCAGGGCATTGAGCCGCTGAGCAACCTCGCGCAGCGGAGCGACCGCCCGATACTTCGGGGCAGGAGGCCGGCACGGAGAACACTCCTGACACCCCTCCGCAACGCAGGGATAAGCCGATTCTGAGACATTGAGCGTGGTGTCGTAGCTATCCATGCCCAGGGAGTGTCCGGGATGACAGCCACGGCGGTACGCCCGTCAACTGGTGCCTAACAACTCGTTGTCTGGGGTCTCACCGCACAGTTCGACTCTTCAGTGCCATGAGCGTCGTCCGGATTTACAGGACGGTCGGCACTCTCTCCCGCCCCGCCTACAGATTGAGGCGCGGTGTTCAACGGTCGCGGCCCAAGCCACGACTGCTAACCCTGGTTAGATGTGCTCTTCCCGGCTGGCCTATGGAATAGAGGTGCAGGAACATCGAAGGAGAAGGAAACAAGGGGGGCCTGCGGATGTATCAGGACATCAGCCCCAGTGTGTGTATCGGGGCATCATGGACAGTTCTGTGTCAAGACAGCGAGGACTTCGCTTCACAGCGACGGTGGGTTCTTCTGAGGACTGCTCAGTCCCTAGACAGGCAAGGGGCTAAGGAGGGGGTGCATTGTAGACATCGCGGCTTACACAGAGCTTGGGGCTCCCGTGCAGACGATCTAGGGCGTGTCTCCTATGTGCGTAGGCAGGCGATGATGGCGCAGAGGACTAC